>MWDX01000026.1 GCA_002070735.1 Parcubacteria group bacterium ADurb.Bin115 | reverse complement strand
CATAAAGGCATTCATTACGTGATTAAGGCTTTTAAAAATTTGAAAACCGATAAGAAGCTGGTAATTGCCGGCGAGGGTGCTTATACCGATGATTATGTTAAAGAATTAAAAGAATTAGCTGGTGATGATAAGCGGATAATTTTTGTAGGCAATCAGGGCGGTGCCCTTTTAAGCGAGCTTTACGCCAATGCCTATATGTTCATCCAGTCCTCTGAATACGAGGGGCTGTCTATGGGATTATTAGAAGCGATGTCTTATGGCCTTCCCTGTCTAGCCAGCGATATTCCCGCCAATTTAGAAGCGATGAATGGTCTGGGCTTAAGCTTTAGGAATAAAGACGTGTCCGATTTGTCTCATAAGCTGCAGTATGCACTTGATAATCAAGAGATTGTGAAAGCGCAAGGACAAGCTTTACGCGAACGGACGCGTCAGGAGTATAATTGGGAAAAGATTGTTGATCAGACGATAGCGATCTATAATCGCTTATTAGCCAAGAAATAATTTTTGTCTTTTAATTGCCCCGTTGATAATAAGCGAGGCAAGAATAAGGACGAAAAGGTTTCGTTCTTTACAATTAAAAGTTTAACTCTAAATCTCATATCATGAAAAGGTTTACGTTGTTTACGTTTTTATTTGCTTTAGCCCTTATTTTTACGGGCTGTATGAAGGAGTATGACGATGCATCTCCGATTTCCGCACCCAAATCGGCACCTTATTTGAAGGTGGCCGGAGCAAATATGAGCGGCGATACCGCTTACGCTGCTCCTAATGTGTTTTTGAAGTTTTGGCTTGACTCCCTGCCGTCGGCAGTGGAGAATTACACCTTCTCCTGGAACCTAGATGGCGGCGACTATTCGACAGCTACTAGTCCGGAGAAAAAATACGCTGCTGGCATCTATGACATCAGCGTGGTAATCACACCCATTAATGGTGGGCTTTCAATCACCAGGAGTATCACCCTAGTGGTGAGCAATGATTTAACATGGGAAACAACTCTTATCTTGCTCTCCGCTACCCCAGTGGCTGGCAATAATTATGATTATGCTATCGCAATGCGTACTACGGCGGTGTATAATTATGCCAATATTGCCGCTGATCCTTGGGATCGCGGCGATTTTACCGGCTGGGATCTCAACTATTTAACCGAGACCACTACGATTAATGGTATTTTGTATATTATTGATCATGTAATTTTGCCGGCAAATGAAATTGGCGTACAGCGCTTTACTTATGGTAAGGGAAACGTTTATGCCTATGCTCCGGAATCAAGGTATTGGGTGGTAATCGCTCCCGGTGAAGGAGTATTTGAGGTATATCTGACTAATGGCCAGATGTCTCCCAATCCTGTTGGTGCCGGTCTTATTCCTGGCGATAACGGCGACCTAATTGGCGGGGTTTATGCTCCCACGGTGAGAACGGAGATAAAATACTCCAATCTTCCGTTATCAGATTCTTTGCTGGTGTATATCAATTACCAGCAATACGCTAATGGTCCTCAGCCTTTCATTACTCGTATGTTGAGTAATGATAACTGGCAGCCCATGGCCCTGATAATCATGTCCGGTGCTTATACCGGTTGGGGATATCAGACTTTTGCCATTAAAGATTTAGAGGGCCACCTTTATTTCCGATTTGGCCCCAGTCTAACATCCCCAAATGTTTATGGGGAAATGGCAAATTCTAAATTTTTTCTTCCCGGTGACAATATGCTGGGATTACAAATAACTAGCTTAAAATCTGGAGCGTATGAAATACGCCGGATGTAGTTATAGCTTACAAAATTCCCCTCAATACTTGAAAAGTGTAGAGGGGATTTTTTTATACTAAAGAGTTTTTTGGATAAGAAAAAACCGGTAACTGTAAAGTTACCGGTTAAATTTATCTAGAGTGATAATTAATCTTCGAAATAAATTGGTACCCCCCTAGCCCATTGCTCTGGATTTGGGGGTCATTTTTTAAGTCGGCATTAAGCTTTATCAGCTCATGCCACAGCCACATGTCGTAGCCATACTGGGCATTATTTCCAACATATACTGTCCAAGCCCATTCCTGATCCAACATATCATTGAGGATGAGAATGGGAGTTTTATAGTAGGTGTATTCCCCGACTTCTTCTCCTTTTGGACCAGAGGGGGCGTTAAGATTGGAAGTGGTTTGCGTCCGGTTTTTAATACTATTTAGCAAACTTGTTTTTACATAGAAAAACAGCTTGCTGTTTTCGTCAAACGAACAACCAGCATCTCCCACTACATCACCAACGTATTGGTTGGTGGCGATCATTGGACTAGTGCTCTGAGACATACTCGCCGCCGATGTTGATGACGTGCGTGTCTGGTTGCTGGCCGCCGATGTTGACGATGATTTACGTGCCTGAGTAACCGGCTTTTTTCCTTTTTCACAAGCTTTGAGCGCTGCCTGTAAGCGAGCAATCTCCTGATACATTCGCACCAGAGAATCGCCGCTTATGTTGATGCCAACTGTAAATGGTGGGCAAGGAGCAGCGGGGGTTGTTACGGTAGTGCTATCCGCCACGGCGGCCACTGGTGTTGAGTTTTTTCCTCCGCGAAGGAACGTAAGGAGTACCAATAGCGCGAGAAACACTATACTGGCGATAATCCATGGCAACCATGGCCAAAAAAACTTTTCATTTTTCATTTTTAATAAATTTTTATAAATTGATAATATTCAGGTTAACTTGAAACACATCCATTCTTGGTCCTTTAGCTGAGAACTTCGGCTCGTAGGATAAAGTCAGGATTTCATATCCATATTGGCCCTTTGCCAAAGTAAGGCTAAGGCCGATGGTATAGAAGCTGGTTTGGCTGCCTTTTTCGTAAGTATAGGCAGCCAAGATTGAAGGCATGAGATAAACGTTTCGGCTCCAGCCAAGATAAAGCGGTGTAATACCATTTTCAGCTTGAAGCTTTACTCGTTCCCGCGACCACGGCAATCCGGCCAAAGTATCTCCATTCCAGCGAGAATTTTCCTCGCTTTTTATGGAAAACTGAGATTCTAACATAATCTTTTGTTGGGCGAAGGGCCCTTCAAGAAATATGTTTCTAAAGAGGAGACCTCCCCCTAAAAAGAGCATTTGGTCCTCTTGCCTATTTTCATAGCGGCCGTCTGTTTTTGTCAGACTGCCAGTCGAGTTGATGACCTTATAGGCAAGGTTCAGCCAGGCGTATCTGTCTGTCTGGTAACCGGGTTGCAGGCTGAAATTAGCAGCCAGACCGAGCCCAATTTCAGTGGAGTGGTGTTTAAAGCCCGAAATTTTACTTCCGACTTCAATCCCAGACAAATAAAAACCAAATTTGGCATTATCTGTCTGATTTTTAATCGGGAGCCAACGGGTCTCAAGGTACCTATAGGTACCATCGCCGCTCTTATTGGCTGGGGCGAAATAGCCGTTGCCAATCAGCAACTGACCTTCCCCCAATGGATGCTGAGCGGAGGCTTCCTTACCGGCAATTGCCAATAAAGTCGCCATCATTATGAAAAATATTTTTTGCATGGGTACTATATTTTTGGTTATTATTCAGTTTTTAAAGGACGCAGAACTTATGTCCTTTTTCCGCTTTTCTAATTTAAAAAAGCGACAAAAAGACAAAAATATTTATTTTAAAATATTATTAATATTACCTCGAGGCTCATAGTAATTATCTGCTTTGGTGTCTTCAGTCGGCAAATTGCTCGGAGCGGCGGGATAGGTGGAATAGTTTTCTGTTGGTAATTCTTGATAGACAAGATTATTTTGTTTTTTAGGCTGGTGCTTATGTTCTTTTATTGGGAAAAAATAAATCCACAGGCTCGTGGCGGCAATGCCTAAAATCAGAGCGGCGGCGAAGTTAAGGATTAGATTTGGTTTTATCGGGAAACTGGAAGTTAAAGGCTGGTCGATAACAGAGATGATTACCTGATCGCCACCCTGCTGATAATTAAAACTTTTACTGATTAAGGTTTGGTTTACGGCCAGCGCAATTTGCTGGGCTTGATAGGTGTTGGGGTGATAGATATATATTTCCATAATGCCGGTATCGCCGACGCTACGGGCTTCAATCGTCTTTTTCCAGACTTTCATCTGTGTTTTATAATCATTACCAAAATAAGAGGTATCAATATTGAATCCGGCGGAAGTGGTAAGGTTGAAAAAAGAGGATGAATAAACTACTTGAGAAAATAAATTACTTAAGTATTGGTTGGATTTGGAGACAGTATAAGGATCGGCGCCGCTGATATTCTGGGAAATTAAAAGTCTTGATTTAACCGAATATTTTAAAGGCTGTAAAAATGTAGCCGTGCCGACTAAAATAAAAGAAATTAAAATAATACCGACGACAGTATGGCGGCGTTTTTTAATGTTTTTCCAAAATACTTCTAATTCCATATTACGAATTATTAATTATTTACTTTATAATAACGATTTATTATAATTAATTATATAAACTTTGTCAATAGTATGTCAATTGTTAAAATAATGTTGATAATTTATATATTTTTTATTTAATTTTAAATAAAAATTTAATATAAGTGTAAATATTTTTTATCTTAAACAGATAGTTATTGGGTTTATTTTTGAAAAAATAGACAAAATATATAATTAATCTTGACAAAATATATATTATATGTATAATAATAAGTTAAATAAAGAACGAATTAATATATGAAAAAGATTTTTTTAAGCGCTTTGATTTTTGGCCTACTCTTTGTCGGCTGGAGCGTACGCGATGGTAAAACTAAAGATCAATCTTATTACGCCGGCGATGCTGTTTTATATAAAGGACAGCTGATAGTCGCCACGGCCAATACTGGCAAATTAGAAATTTTTTCTTCAAGTGGAAACAAAGTTAAGCATTTAATGTCAGTTAGTCTATCTCCTAATCCTGGCAAAGAAGATGTTTTTAATGATGTTAAGCTTGAGGTTCAGGGTCAGAGTTTAAAGGCTTATGCCGTTGCTGGCTACGCTTTGTATTTATATGATATTTCCGACTTGCAAACGGCGAGTTTAGAAAATAAGGTTAAAAATACTTATTGGGAGTGGTATCACCGGGTTGACCGTTTTGGTCATAACATTGCTACCGTCAGCGGACGCGGCGTTCGTATTTGGAATAATGATTTACAAATAATTGACGGCTTTGATTTTGAAAGCGAACTTCCCTACAGTCTTCGCAGCAGTGGTGATGCTCGCTTCCTTTTCGCCCTTAATAATTCTGCTTTGAATATTTATGATCGTGAGAGCCGCCATGTTATTAAAACTATTTCTTTAGACTACCGTGATTTTAAGAAAAATGGCCGCAAGTCATATTATGATCGTATTAGCGGCAATATTTTTGTAGCCGATGATTATTATGTTAAAAAGTTTGATTTTAACGGCAAGTTGTTAGCTTCTTTTCGTCATTACGGAGACGCCTCTTATGATGTTGAAAGTTCATTTGATAATAATTTTCTTTATTTTTCTAATGGTTTGAATGTTTATAAATTAAAGAAAAGTGATTTAAGCCTGGTTAAGGAAGTGCAGGCAACCACTCTTGGCGCTCCTCAGGGGTGGGCCATGGGCTTGAAGCTGGTAAACACTTCAGATGGCGATCGCTTAGTGGTATTTAATAATTCTGGTTTATTAATTTTAGATGCTAATTTAAACGTAGTTTCTAAAACTGATAAGATTAGTCAGGATGACGGTCAGCTTTATCCTTTGGAAAATTTATACTTAATGTTGGGAAATCGTAGCGCTCAATCAGGAGCCAGCGTCAGCGTTCAAGGCGGCGGTTTTTGGCCTAATGAAAATTTAAGCATTTCCCTTATTGGCTCTAAAACTAACGCTCAGGCCGACCGTTTCGGCCGATTCAAGGCCAATGTTATCGTCCCCTCAGTGCCTAATGATGGCCGTTATGATATTAAAGTTGATGGGTTAAACTCTCAATTGACTTACAGTATTTCTTTAGAAGTTAAAAAATAAATAAATTTATTATTAAATATGAAAAAGAGCTGGGTTTACAGCTCTTTTTTGTTGATTACAGTTTGATAGATTGTGATTAATTTTTGATAATGCCAGTCTTCCGTTTTATCTTTCCTGCTGGCCGCTGCTTTTTTCCCTATTTCTAAAGCTTCTGGCGCTTGCAGTTGTTTTAAATATTCAGCCAGCTGTTGCCAGTCTTCTGGCGGGAAAAGATAGCCATTATCACCGGTCTTTATTAATTCGCTCAAGCCGCCGATATTTGCGGCAATTACTGTTTTTCCTAAGCCCATGGCTTCAATCGCCGCTAGGGGCATATTTTCCGGCCAACGTGATGGTATCACTACCGCTAAAGATTCGGCAATGACTTGGTGGAGCTTATCTCCTTGTAACTGACCTAAAAATTCCACATCAGCCTTTAATTTTAGGGCTAAATTTCTTAGTTCATGCTCTGCCCTGCCTGTACCCGCCAGCTTAATGGGACGTTTGCTTTCCGCCCCGGCTCTTATTAGTAAATCAATCCCCTTTTCTTGTTCTAAAGCGCCGAAGTAGAGAAAATATTCTTTAATTTCACTGTTTATTTTAGTGGAGTTTATTGGTGATATATTTTCTAAAACTATAAATTTATCGTCTTGCCAGCCAAAATCAATACAGATTTTTTTCATAAACTCGCTGGGGGCAATAAACAGAGTTACTCCTTTTTTATAAATTTTTAAGAAGCGGTGATGAACTGTCATTTCTATGAATGCGAGTAGGCTTTTGGAAAAGTTATTTTCTAGACAACGATGTTTGACGCATTCCCAATAGCGTTGTTGACAACAGCGCTGACAAGCACTTCCTTCCGTATATAGCCTATAATTTGGGCAAATGAGTTTATAGTCATGCAGATGCATTACAACTGGTATTTTGGCTTGTCGGGCGGCGTCTAAAATGGAGGGTGATAACTGGTGGTAGATATTATGGCAGTGGATTAAATCCGGCTGGAAATCCGCAAGCAGTTTTTTAAATTTTCTTTTTGCCTCTTGATTATAAATGATGGCGCGGCTGGCTTTAATTTTGTTTTTCCAGGTAAGATTATGTAAATCTATTTCTTCGGCGAAGTAAGGGGCATCTGGCGATTCTAGATTTTTAGCTGAAGACATGGCAAACACCCTGACTTCATGACCATGGCTTTTTAGTAGTTTTTCTAAGAATAGAAAATATTTATCAGCCCCCCGATGTGGGTAATAAAATTTATTCACTTGAAGTATTTTCATATCGCTCTCGGCTTTACCTTTTGAAATTATTAGGCTAAAATTATATTAATAATATCAAAATAATAGCATATATATTTGATTATTTCAATTTATGCCCTCACTATTAAATAATAAAAAATCAGTTATTGCCCTTACTTTTATAGCGGTATTTACCGCTTTGTTGTTGCTTTTTTCCAATCTTTCTTTACCTAATGTTTTATTATCGTCTTTGCTCCTTTTGCTTCTGGCTTTGTCTTTTATTGATTTTCGATTAGCATTTTTATCTATTCTTTTTTTGCGTCCAATTTTAGATTTAAGCGTTCATAATATCATCTTCAGTTTTGGCGATTTGCAGATTAACATTCTTAGTTTATTGGGGATTTTAATGATTATTTTGGCTATTATTTTTATATTTTTGGGAAAGTTTGATTGGCATAATTTAAAACAACTGCATTCCTTTTATGCCTGGGTTATTTTTCTATTTTTAGGGATAATTAGCACTTTTAACTCTTTTTATTTTTCAGAAAGCTTGAAGGAGATATTGCGTTTTTTTAGTATATTTGCCGCCTTTTTTCTGGGCGCAAGCCTTTTGCCATCAGCCAAAAATCTTACCTGGCTTATAAAAGTAATTATATTTTCCGCTTTGCCGCCTTCATTGATAGCTCTTTTTCAATTTATTAATAAGACTGGTTTACCAGAAAATGGAATTTATAGAGTTTTTGGCAGTATGACTCATCCCAACATGCTTGCTTTTTATCTTTTACTTGCAATTACTTTAGCGGTGTTTCTTCTTTTAAATTTAAAGCGGACAAAATTAGAGGTCTACTTCTATTCCCTGCTCTCGTTGTTTTATATTTTTATTTTGTTTTTAACCTATACTCGTGGCGCTTATTTAGCTTTAATTATAATTTTTGTTATTGTTGGCGTATCTAAGTTTAAGAAATTTTTACTAGTCGCGTTTTTAGCCATGCTTTTTGTTTACGCTTTAGTCCCCCCCATACAGACTCGATTCAACAGTATCTTCCAATCAGATCCTTATGGTTCTGTATCTTGGCGCTTTAATTTATGGCGTGACGGTTTGGAATATTTTCAAGAAAGACCCTGGACGGGCTACGGCATCGGCACCGCCGAAAAAATTATTTCTGTAAAGAGGGATTTTCGTTTGGGCCCTCCCGATCCCCATAATGATTATTTGCGTGTTGCTCTTGACGGCGGTTATCCATTATTGGCTTCATATATTTTATTACTTTTGTCTTTCTTTGGCGCCATCATCTCATCTTATTGGCATGAATCGCGGCCTCGTTTAAAGAACTTTTTTTTATTTTTTCTGGCTTTCGGGGTAGCCGTATTTACTATGTCCAGCGGAGATAATATTCTTAATGATACCGCCTTGCAGTGGCAAATGTGGGCTTTAGCTGGCTCCGCTCTAGCCTGTGCCCGGCTGAAGCCTGATTTAAGCGCTTAAAATCTCTAATCAAAGAAAAAGACTCGTTTTTTAGGCGAGTCTTTTGTTTTTTTATTTGAAATTATTTTTCTCAAATTATTTTTCTCTTTTAGTCCCATCTTTATATTCCACCCAAGCTTTGTTGCCTTTGTTGGTGTCTATAAAGATACTTCCTTTTTCGAATTGACGAAACCAAATACCCTTTGATATTTCCTTAGTTTTGCCAAGAGCTTTGCCAAGATTTAGGTTGTAGTAATCATGGTAAAGCTGATTTTGGCCAACTGCCAAAAAAGCATTGTCAAGCATCAGGGAACTGATGACGCCAAGAAGAAAATCTTTTTCATCAGGGTTAATGATAGCTATTTTATATTTTTTTGCTATCATCATGTTTACTTCCCAGTCGGGACCGCCTAGATGATGGTGCGGATAAGGGAAGTTTTCAAATTGCTTTCCGTCAACTTCTCGGTATGACAGGTTACCGGGATTAGCAATTATACAAAGATTATCTTTAACTTTGCGTAATTCCCCGAAGAAGGAATGAAAGCCTTTAGCCCAGGCAAGATTTATTTCTTGCCAGTTTGTGTCAGCTTTCTTATCACCATTTAAATCAAGGCCTTTTTGGCTGTTGTAGTTGGCTAGCCATTGGATACCGGCACGGTCATCGCCCCAGGCGTTATCGATAAGACAGCCGCTGATGCGCTTATCTGTCAAAAGCTTCAGATATTGGTCTAATATCCATTGCCAATATCTTTGCCCGTCTATTTCCGGGCAATTAGCTCTCATATCAAGAGTCTTCATTCCCGCCCAGATACCGAGTTTTTCTCCGTTTGGATGGTATAACCACCATGATTTTTTTGTTGTTAATTCCTGATAAAGCTTAATACTCCAGGGCTTATCTGGCCACATCGGTTCAAAAATCTCGGTGGGATTAATATAGAGAAAAATCTCTAATTTAGGATTATTAGCCATCATTTCATCAAGAGTTGATGAGTGGTTGACTAATATTTCAGGATCAATCACCAGTAAGTCGTACTGACTTACATTTTCTGCTTGGTATGTTGTCATAGTGGGCAAATACCAGAGATTCGCCAGTTTTTGTGCCCAACTGGCGATTGTAAAAAAAACAAAAAAAACAGTAATAAGAATTAATTTTTTCATGATTTATCGTGATTTATGGTTAGACAAATTGTTAAAGAATTTTTATAATTATAATATATTTCTTTATTTTAGTCAATATAATAAAAATAAAAGCCCGGCTTTAGTTTTGGCTGGGATTATTGCGCCTCTCTTTTAAAGAGTGAGCAAGCGGACCTAGCTTATATGTTGCGCGAACTTTCGTGATCGTTCCTTTTTTGGTTTAACAGATGTCTATTTTGCCGTAGATCAGTCTGTTTTTATTTGTATAGCTTGGCTGCCGTTATTCAAGTCAAGGGTGAAATAAGCTTTTTGTGACTTAATTTCCCCTTCCAGACTCTGGGGGCTTATTTGTATTATGTTTTTATTGGGATTAAAGGAAAAAGACAAGTTAGCTATGCGGCTACCAGGTTGGCGTTGAATGTAAAGAGTGTATACATTATTTGTACTTAAATTGTCACCTAGTTTTGCGGGCAAATAATATTCTAAATTTATCACTTTATTCTTACCCGGTTCGATTTTCCAAAAGAAACCGAAAACATGTTTTTTCAGACTATCATCATCATAACTGATAATGTCCTCCGCTGCTGTTGCTTCAAGTCCTGATAATCTGATTAATTCGCTACCTAAGGGCGCTAATACGCGAGTGTAGCTGCGATAGTGGGTGGTGCGCCAGTCGAAGCCGCCATTGTGATAATAATTTAATTTTAAATTTGCCTGCAAGCGCTCCTGCTTTCTTTCGATTTGATAGGCAATATTTTTCTGCATCACGGCGTCGCTTTTAAAAGCGGCCAAGTTGGCGTCGACCACCATTAGATAATCGCCGCTAACTTGCTTAATTTCTCCCCCGCCCCCCAGGTTCTGAGCCAATGTTTGAAGGTTTTGGTTATTGAAATACAGGAGAATGTCCCCCCTCTTTAAACTGTCATTAAGACAGCTGATTAATTCTGGATATTTTTCCAAAGGGAGGGCGATAATTTTTTCTTTTAGGGCTTGAATTAATTCATTAATAATATCTTTTCGATCCCAGGAAGAAATTTCCTCTTCTTTGTAGGCGACTTCCACATTATATTGTAATAATGCCTGCATATTTTCCGGGGCATAACTTTCTCCCCTAACCGTTATCGGCCCGGTTAAGCGTAATAGATTGGCGATAAAGTCGGGAGTGATAGCGAAAATACCGTCTAAATTGGGCTCGGCTTTTCCGCTGGCGGCACTTTCTGCCTGAAACATGATTTGAATTTGCCTAGCTGATTGCGGCCAATCCGGCGACCAGTTAGCGTCGCGCAAATACCAGTTATCAACTTTTAAATATTTGCTAATCGGTTCCGGAGCGACAAAAGCGGTTTTACCAATGGCTGGCATGTCAAGATGATAGATATCATTAGCCTCCAATTTTTGGAATTCACCGAAGTTAGTAATATCGGCACGGACATAGGAGCCCAAAAAACCGCCAGTCGGTCTCAGTTCGTCATTATTTTGTAACATAATTAAGTAATGTACTGGTTGAGGATAGCCGCTAAAGGCCGGAAGTAAACGGATAATTGGTAAAGAATTGGATAATATATTTTCACCATCAGCAATTTGATTTCGCAGTTCAGCTAGTTGACCGCGTAAAGGCCAAAGAATGCCAACAGTTTGAATCTTATCAAGATTAAAAAGAGCGAGATTAAGGTTGGCTTTTAAGCCATTAAGCTCCGGTTCAAGAGCAATAAGGGATTGCATAAAGGCGGCTTTTTTTTCTTGACTTAGACTCTGGAAATTACGCTCATTAGCAAAGGCATCGGCGCTGATATTCTTGAGTAGAGAGTTAACCTGCAAGGCGCTGCCGCTAATTATTAGAGCGCTATTATTAAGGTATCCCAAGTCATCTATTGGCCGGCTGCCTAATTTTAATTTTGCCGGAAACCAAGATTGGCGCAGTTTTTCTAAATTTTTTTGTCCATTTTTAAAATAATCTTGCGCCGATTGCAGTTTTAATTGAGCACCATCCCAATCTTTCGCGCGAATAGAAACAATCGCTCCGCTCAGTTGCTCTTTGCCGGCAATAGCGTTTTGGCCGAAATCTCGCCAATAGGACCAACTACTTATTAAGCTGATTATGAGTGATAAGAAAAAAATCGCCAGCGCCCATAATAATAGACGCAGGCTTAGTAAAGCAAAATATTTTAAATTAGCTTTAACCTTCATAGATGTCCTTAATTATTTTCTTTTTCGCTATTAATTATTTTTAAATGTCGGCTTTGGCGGATGCGATTTAGAAAAATATCATGGATTTCTAGTCGATACTCATATTCAGCTTCGTCCATCAGGGTGTAATTTATTTCTTTATTTAAATCAGCCTCTAGGTTTTGCAGTCTTTTTATAAATTTATCTTTTTTGATTTTTCCCACCAGCAACATATCAATCGGGGCGCTTCCGTCACCGCTGAAAATCCCGCTCAGCCATAATTGTTTTATTTCTCCAAATTCAGCCGTATTCTTTAAAAAATCTTGACAAGACAAGAGATTGGCTTTAGCAAATAAAGTTTTTAGTTCTGGAAAAAGCAGAAAATTACGGTCAATTATAAAATATTTTTTTTCATTTTTGAGATTTTTAGCGCCGGTTTTAATCTTTGTTTCTTTGACCTCAGATAAAATTTTTGCCTCTTCTTGTTTGATTAGGCCGATTTCTTCTAGATTTTTCAATTCTCGCCGCACTGAATTTACCTGAAGATTTAGATCTCGGGCTAGTTGTCGAGTATAATATTTTTGTTCAGGCTTGCTAAGGAAAGTTTTCATTATTTTTACTCTAGCATTAGAGCCAAAAATTTGCGCCAACATAAGATTGTTTTTTTATTTTATCTTTTTTCTAAAGTGCTTTTATCTCTTTTTTTCTTGCTTATTTTATAGTATAATAGAAAAGGTTAGCAGTCAAATAAAATTGGCGCGGATGGCGTCAAGAGATTAAGCTTATATGTATTATAAAATCTCTTCCTTTACCTTAAATACCGGCAAGCATCAGAACGGCAGCCGGGAAGTTTTTATTTTTCAGCCGGATGCAATTAAGGAAAATTTAGCCGGTAAATTATTTTTATTAGCGGAAATTGACGGCAAAAAGAATGACGTTAAAAAGGTTATTGATTTTATTATTGAGCGTTTGAATGATTTCTACTATAACGATGAGAAAATATTTTTACAGGATAAAATTGAAGGTTTGAGTTTGGATAATATTTTTGAGGCCGCTTTAGCTAAACTCAATAAATCTTTACTGGAATTTATTTCTTTGGAAAAAATTATATTACGGGCTGAGGATACTAATTTAGTTTTAGGCTTGATTTTTGATAATAAATTGCTATTTTCTAATTTTGGCCGCAATAAAGCTTTTTTAATATATAAACGTCAAGATGATTATGAATTAGTAAACGTCGAAACTAGTGCCGTTGAAGCCGATAATCAGCCGGAAAGCACTGGTCCGGTTTCGCCCAAATTTTTTTCTTCAGTAATTAGCGGAGAGATCCCTGCTTCTTCTTATTTTCTTTTTTGTAATGAGGCTTTACCAGAATATTTATCCAATCACGATTTAATTAATATTATTACCAAGCTCCCCCCCATGGTAGCGGCGGAACAAATAAAAAATAATCTTACGCGTCTGAATTCCTACGTTCCTTTTTTGGGTATAATTATTAAGAATACCTTTGGTTTGAGCTTAGCGGAGCTAAAAGAGGATATGGGTGGAGACACGGTTCAGTCCGCCCACAACTCTATTTCCCACTTAAATTACACAGAAAAAAAGACCGAACAAATGTTAGCTTCGGCTGGTCTAATTAATTGGCAAAACATCAATAAAATATGGAAAAAAGTGAAGGGCGGCAGTTTTAAGCCAGGACCGTCTCTGTCTATTAAGGATAGCGGTAAAAATATCAAAAAAACACCATCTTTAAAGCAGTCAAAAACTCTAGCCACCCCCAACTTGATTAAGGAAAAAATTGCTTTTGGTCGCAGTCGTTCTCGTCTGACTGGCTTTTTAAAGACACTCAGCGCCACTATTATTAATTTGTTTAATCCTTCATTTTGGCGTAAATTTGCTAAAAACGTTAAAATTTGGCTTAACTCTCTTCATCCTCGCAATAAACAGATGCTTGTCCTTTTGTTATTGGCTTTTTTAATTTTAAGTGTTAGCTTGATAATTTCTAGTATCAATAATCGTCGTCAAGCTGATATTGAGTATTTTCATAATTCAATTAACGATTTAGAGACAAAAAAAAGCATGATTGATTCTTATCTGTCGTACGACAATCAAGAAGGTGCCAAAACTTTGATTGGTGAAAGTTTGGCGGCTATTGATGTTTTGCCGGTAAAAGG
>MWDX01000025.1 GCA_002070735.1 Parcubacteria group bacterium ADurb.Bin115 | reverse complement strand
GACAAATCCGCCCGTTTTGAATTCAGCCCGCCCAGCCGTTTCGCCGCGAAGCGGCGAGGGGTTTTGCGGAGCGCGGCCGCCACGCGGCCGCGCGGAGCAATCCTTTCAAATCGCGAAGTTTCTATTGGCGGAGAGGCGGGGATTCGAACCCCGGATAGAAGCAAAAACTCCTATAACAGGTTAGCAACCTGCCGCTTTCAGCCGCTCAGCCACCTCTCCTAATAATATTTTTTTCTTTTAAATTTTATGGTATAATTACTATATAAAATCTCTTATTTATTGTCAAACAATATGGACAACCAAGAAACAAGCAAAAATTTCATTCAATGGCAGGTGCCGGAATATAAAAAACCGAAAAGAAGTAAGCGCTGGTATCTACTGGCCGCTATTTTTGTTTTTATTTGTCTTTTTTTCTCATTTTTCACTATTTCCGACTGGCACATCGTCTTTTTAGGGGCAAGGTCTAACTTCCTTTTTGCCTTAATTATCCTTATTTCCATGGCCATCACGATAATCCATGACAGCCAGGAACCAAAAATGGTCACAATCAAGCTTGGACCTGAAGGAATTCAAATCGGTCGCCGTTTCTATGATTACGATGAAATTAAGCAATTTTGCGTTCTCTATAAACCAAAACAAAGCATTAAAAATCTTTATCTGGAATTTAACAACAAAATGCTCCCCCGCCTATCTATCCCTCTGCGCCGCCAAGACCCCTTAAACGTCCGCAACTATCTTGTCCGTTATCTTAACGAGGATTTGGAAAGAATTGCCCCTCCCCTGTCGGAAGAATTGACGAAATTACTCAAGCTATAGTATAATTCGCCTATCATGAAATTAGAATTTCCAGCCCCCATAGTTTAATGGATAAAACGCAAGATTGCGGATCTTGTAATCCAGGTTCGATTCCTGGTGAGGGCACACTAATTTATTATCTTACGGGCACCTATTAAGGCGCCTATTTTTATAAAATGCTCCTTAGCGTCCCGCTACCGGCCTTAAACCGCGTCGGTAAAAATACAGCTCAATCTTTAAAAAAACTAGGATTGGAAACGGTCCAAGACTTGCTTTTATATTTTCCTTTCCGCTATGACGATTTCAGCCAAACAACCTCTATAGATAAGATCGAAGCCGGACAAAATATTAGTATTACCGGAACAATAGAATTGATTCAGAACAAGCGCAGCGTCAAACAAAGACGACAATTAACCGAGGCTCTAATCAGTGATGATAGTGGTCTTATTAAAGTTATCTGGTTCAATCAGCCATTTATCGCCCAAAATCTTAAACCAGGAGACAGAGTGTCTTTAGCGGGAAAAACGGCCGAAAGTTATGGCCAACTAACTCTTATCTCCCCGCAGTATGAAAAAATAGGGGCGAATGGAGTTCTAATTCACACTCAAGGTTTAGTGCCCATTTACCACCTCAACGCCGACATCACCCAAAAGCAATTCCGCTTCTTAATTAAACAAGCAATAGAGGCGGCCGACAAATTTAAAGAATGGTTGCCGGAAAGTGTCAGAAAAGAATTACAACTTTTACCTCTGGCAACAGCGATAAAGCGGGCTCACTTTCCCGAAAACATGGAACAAGCTCTGGCGGCCCGTAAACGGTTAGGCTTTGACGAACTCTTTATCCGTCAATTGCGTTCTCAGGCCTTAAAATATCAATTAAAAAATAAAGTCGCTCCCAAAATTATTTTCCAAGAAATGATGACCAAAAAATTTGTTCAATCGCTTCCCTTTACTCTCACCACCGGCCAAAAACAAGCGGCTTGGGAAATTCTTCAAGATATTAATAAAGACGCGCCCATGTCGCGCCTGCTTGAAGGTGATGCTGGCTCCGGTAAAACTGTAGTAGCGGCGATGGCTTTATTTAATGTCGCTATTAATAAATACCAAGGAGCCCTAATGGCGCCGACCGAAATTTTAGCCGGACAACATTATCAAAGTATTCAAAAACTATTAGGCGCTTTTAATGTCAAAATTGCTCTGCTCACCGGTCATCAAGCCGAGGCTAATTTTGAATTGCCCAAAAATAAAGCCGAACGCCGAGAGAAAATTATTAAAGACGCGGAAATTATTATCGGGACTCAAGCCTTGATCCAAGATTATAATATTTCTAAATTAGCTCTCGTAATTGTTGACGAACAGCATCGCTTCGGCGTCAAGCAAAGACAAAAACTGCAACAAAGCGGCGGCGGCCTCTGGCCGCATTTCCTGTCAATGACCGCCACCCCCATACCTCGCTCTTTGGCGCTCTCCCTTTACGGCGATCTAGATTTATCTTTAATCAAAGAGTTACCCAAAAATCGTAAACCTATTATCACTAAAGTAATTACCGAAGAACAGCGCGATCAAGCCTATAATTTTGTGCGCCAGCAAATCATCGCCGGCCGCCAAGCTTTCATTATCTGCCCCTTAGTAGAAGAATCGGATAAGTTAGGGGTAAGGTCAGCGACCGCTGAATATAAACGCCTAAAAAAAGAAGTATTTCCCGATTTAGAAATCGGTTTGATTCATGGTAAATTAAAAAGCGCGGAGAAAGAAAAAATAATGAGCGCTTTGGCTAATAAAGACATACAAATACTCGTTGCCACCGCGGTGGTCGAGGTTGGTGTGGACATTCCTAATGCCAGTGTGATCCTGATTGAAGGAGCCGAACGCTTCGGGCTCGCCCAATTACATCAATTCCGCGGCCGTGTCGGCCGGGGCGAAGAGCAATCATACTGTCTGCTGTTAACCAGTAAGGAACAGCAAAATCCCAAAACAGCGGAAAGGCTACAAGCTTTAAGTAAATATAATGACGGCCTATCTCTGGCTAAAATTGACTTGAAATTACGTGGAGCTGGCGATTTATATGGGCTCGTCCAAAGCGGATTCCCTGAACTAAGAATTGCTTCTTTATTTGATTATGAAATGATTAAAAAGACCCAAATAAGTGCAGAAAAAATTATTAAATCTGACCCAGAATTAGCTAATTATCCAGCCTTAAGAGAAAAATTAGGCGATACCAGTAACGAAGAGGCTCATTTAGAATAACGTTATTGACAAAAAAAATAAAAATATATAATCTAATATTTATAGTTCATTTCATAAAACCTAAGAAAAATGAATACTTACAAAGCTTGTTTTAATGGTTGCCCAATTTACTTCTCCAATAAAAATATTTTTTCAAAAGCAGGAGAAGTGTTTGTAAGAAACGCTAAAAACATGGACGAAAAAAATGAAAGAATTGTGCCGCCAATTCTTGAGCTTAGAGAGATTAAGATGAATGCCGAGGAAAAAAAGAAAATCCTCCATCGTTTTTCCAAAGAAAAAAGAAAAAAAAGAGAAAGAAAAATCAAACGACCGATGCGGCGATAAGGCCTTGTAAAAAATATAAAAACCTCCACTTCAAATGGAGGTTTTTCTTATATCAACCAAATAAAAAGCCTCCC
>MWDX01000024.1 GCA_002070735.1 Parcubacteria group bacterium ADurb.Bin115 | reverse complement strand
GGCCGGAGGCGTACTCTGGCTTGTTTCGGCTGGCGATGTTTCTAAAATATCACAAGCCAAAGACTTAATCATCGGCAGTATCACCGGCTTAATCATTCTTTTAGGCACTTATCTCATACTGTCTCAGATAAACCCCAAGCTAACAACTTTGAAATCGATTTCCGTAAAAATGATTGAACGCATCATCATCCAGCCAATTAAAAATGGAAGTGACAGTACTGAGAATATTTCCGATAACTGTGCGAATGAAAACAGTTTGGTGACGATTACGGACATTGTTGAAAGTAATGCCGAAACACCAATGCTCGATAAAATCGGCAAGGAAGGTCTAATTAAAGCGGTTGAAGAAGCCAAAAAACAAGGCGTAGAATTATATGTAACCAGCGCCTTTCGTACCGCCGCTCATCAACAGAGATTATGGGACGACGCCATGGCTAAATATAAAGACGCAAATTTAGCCGCTAAATATGTAGCTAGACCTGGAAGCTGTGGCGGCCACCGTAGCGGTCGGGCAATTGATGTCTGTATTAAAGACACCGCGTCTTGTCAAAAAATGGGAAGTGCGGCCGTGGCTAATTACAGCGACGAGGATGTCGTCAAATTAAAGGCGATTATGAAAGCAGCTGGCTGGCAAAGATATCGCGGAGAATGGTGGCACTTTCAATATCAAGAACCAATGAAAAATGCAGATAACTCATAAATTTAACCAAGTCAAAAACCGCCCCCTTCTGAGGGCGGTTTTTAAAAAATAAAAATCAATTGAAAGATTGATTATCCCTAAAATCATTTGCCTCTATCCATCGCTTCATTGGCTAATTTATCTGCCTCTTTATTCATCTCCCGGGGCACGTGTTGAAAAGAAATTTTTTTAAAACTGGTAATTAAATTATGAACCTTTAAAAACAAGGGTGCCAAATCCTTGTTTTTCACTTTATACTCATGATTAAGCTGCTTAACCACTAATTCGCTGTCCAGGCGACAAACAACTTCTTCCGCCCCCAAACTTTTAGCCTTTTCTAAACCCGCCAGGAGCGCCTGATATTCGGCCTGATTATTAGTGGCGCGACCGATGAAATTAGAAATTTCTGCCACTGATACGCCCTGCTCATTGGTGAGTAAAACGCCGATGCCGGCTGGCCCGGGATTGCCGCGAGCGCCGCCGTCGGAATGGATGATTATTTTCATAAAAATTATAAACTTAAAATTTAATTCTTAATTTTTTAATCCGTACTCTTGCGCCAATCAATAATCTTTAACTGAAGCTCGCGTCGCCCGTTAAATTCATTAATTTCTAAATAATACGCTAAATCAATAATGTCGCCAATCTGTAAATCTTTAAAAGTGTCAGGAGCGTTAAAAGCAATCGCCCCAACTGAAAATATATCTTGGCTATTAGCCGCAGCTAAGCGCAACTTAATATGCTGTCTATCTTTACCCATCCAAACAATGTCATCAACGCGCAAATTAGCACTGGTAAACTTAGGCTGAGGATTGTTCTGCCCGAAGGGCGCTAGTTTCGTCAGACTGTCAGCTAAACTAAGGGTAATTTCTCGAGCGCTTAAAGCGGCGTCTAAAGATAATTTGGGCACTAAAATTTCAGGAGTCAACTTTTTTTTGGCGATAACAAGGAGCTTATCTCTAAAACCATTAAGATTTTCCACGTTCTCTATCGAAAAGCCACAGGCCATCGGATGACCGCCATATTTATCTAAAAATTCTGAACATTCCTCAATCGCGGCAATGAGATTAAAGCCCTCAATCGAACGTCCAGATCCTTTAAAAGAAAGCTGAGCAGCTTTTAAGCCGGTGTCTGCCTGGTTCCTTTCCTCCTCTTCAATTATCCGGGCGACCACCAAAGTGGGGCGATGATATTTATCGCAAATCTTACCGGCTATCAAGCCAACAATGCCTTCGTTCCAAGACTGGCCGTCTTGAGCCACACCGATAATAAGAGGCGGCAAATTATCTTTATCAATCTGTGCCTCCATTTGCTTAATAATTTCTTCGGTAATCTGCTGACGATTGAGATTGCGCTGATTTAATTCTTGAGCCAAATTTCTGGCCTCAACTTCATCTTCAGCGCTAATTAAAGCAAAAGCGCTGTTGGCGTGGCCCAAACGACTAGCCGCATTCAAACGCGGACCAAGCTGCCAGCCGACATTCCATTCCTCCAAAGGACGATCTAAAGCAATTTTGGCGGTTTGAAAAAGAGCTTTTAAGCCTAAACGTCTATTCTGATTTAATATGGATAGACCTCTTTTGACTAAGAATCTATTTTCACCAAGCAAGCTGACCATGTCGGCAATTGTCCCGACCGCCACCAAATCTAATGATCTTTCGGCGATTAGAAATTTTTGCTTAGCGGGTAAAGTAGCTTGGTATAATAAAGCGCAAACAAGTTTAAAAGCTACGCCGACACCAGCTAGAAAGGGCCAGGGATATTTATCTTCGGCGTCGGCTGGATCAATTACCGGACAAGCGGGCAAATCGGAACGATTCTCGGGAAGAACATGGTGATCGGTAATAATCACTTCCAGTCCCAAGCGATGGGCATAATCAACCTCATCCTTATTACGGATGCCATTATCAACAGTAATTACCAGACTAACCCCCTGCTCTTTTATTTGGTCTAGAGCCGATTTATTCAAGCCATAACCTTCGCTAACGCGATCGGGGAGATAAACATCCACCATCGCCTGTAGGGTTTTTAGGGCTTCTGATAAAACAACGGCTGCAGTGACGCCGTCAGCATCATAATCGCCATAAACCACTATCTTATTTCTCGCCTTGATGTGCTTAACAATAATATCAACCGCCGCCTGCATATCACGAAATAAAAAAGGATTATAAAAAACCAAATCTTTATTGCCAGTTAAATCAAGGGAAAGCTCTGGCTCTAAAGCGTCACTTAAAAAAGCACGAGCGACGGTCGCGCTGCGCAAGCCTCGATTCCATAATATTTGAGCGATCACCGGTTCGATTTCCGGCAAGGAGCTAAAAAATTCTGGAGGCGCCACTGGGTTTATCTGCCAATATTTCTGCATATAATCTTAAAAAAACATCGCACCAAAAGTCCAAATCAACATTGACACCATAATTATTATGGACATAATCGTCCAAGCGATTTTTACCGCCTTCTTCCTTTTCATAAAAAATATTAATTTAGAGATTTAAGATCAATAAGCCAAACCTTAAATCTTGTGTTTACCTTTTTAAAATCTTCACAAAAACATCGGAAGGAATAACAACACTGCCTTTACCGGCCGCCATCATTTTTTTCTTACCTTTCTTCTGTTTTTCCAACAATTTACGCTTACGCGTCACATCGCCGCCGTATAATTTAGCGGTTACATCTTTACGTCTCGCGGATAGACGCTCGGCAGCGACAACTTTTCCACCAACCACTGCTTGAATTTTCAAAACAAACATCTGGCGCGGCAGAGTCTCTTTTAATATTTCTACTATTTCCTTGCCTTGACGATAGGCTTCATCCCGATAAACAATACTGGCAAGAGATTCAACCGGCTCCTCCGCGACCATAATATCTAATTTGACCACGTCAGTCGGACGATAATCTAAATAATCGTAGTTAAGGGAAGCATACCCGGCGGACACACTTTTTATCTTATCATAAAAATCAGTCAAAATCGCGGATAGAGGCATATCATAATGTAATATCGCTCTCGCCTCATCGCTGCCGGTAGAAATATATTCAGTATTTTTATATATTCCCCGTTTATCCCGCGACAAACTCATAATATTGCCGAGATACGCTTGCGGGGTAATAATATCAAGCTTGACCCAGGGTTCTTCTATTTTCTCAATTTCACTGGGATCAGGCAAGCACTGAGGAGTGCGGACAATAATATCTTCCCCACTTTTCTTTAAGACCCGATAAGCAACGCTGGGGACGGTAACGATTAAATCTAAATTATATTCTCGGCGCAAACGTTCTTGAAAAATCTCTAAATGTAATAACCCTAAAAAACCGCAACGAAAACCGAAGCCGAGAGCGTCTGACCTTTCTGGTTCATATGATAAGGCGGCATCGTTCAATTTTAATTTCTCCATCGCTTCGCGCAAATCCTCCCAATCATTACCCTCTCTCGGAAAAACACCGGCAAAAACCATGGGCTTTACTTCTTTATAGCCGGCTAAAGCAGGGACTACTTCCCTCCCAGAAGCTAAAGTATCGCCGACGCGACAATCGCCAACTTGCTTAAAACCAGTGACAACATAACCGATACTACCAGCCTGAAGACTGCCGGTAGAAAAATATTCAGGTTTGAAAATACCAACATCTAAAGCTTCACTCTTGGCTTTGGTAGCTGATAAAACTATAGGGTCTCCCTTTTTAATTTCACCGTCAAAAACTCTGATAAAGGCGACCACCCCTTTATACTCGTCGTACTTGGAATCAAAAATTAAAGCCCGCCCGACAGAAGCGGAAGAAGCCCGCGGCGGCAAACCCCGGGTAATAACGGCGCCCAGAATTTCCTCAACGCCCTCTCCGGTTTTTCCGGAAGCGCAAAGAATCTCCGATTCCGCCCCGCCGAGCAAACGACTAATTTCTGTTTTTGTTTTGAAAACATTGGCGGCTGGTAAGTCAATTTTATTAACTACCGGAATAATCGTTAAATCCTGCTCTAAGGCTAAATATAAATTAGCCAGTGTCTGCGCCTGTATTCCTTGAGTAGCGTCAACCAACAAAATTGCTGTTTCTACTGCCGCCAAGGAACGGGAAACCTCATAAGAAAAATCGATATGCCCGGGAGTATCAATTAAATTCAGCTGGTAACCTTGATAGGTCATCGTCACCGGCTGCAGCTTAATGGTAATTCCTCGCTCCCTTTCGATGTCCATGCCATCGAGAATCTGATTTTTCATTTTCCGCTTATCAACCGTATTGGTAATTTCCAACATTCTGTCGGCTAAGGTCGATTTGCCGTGGTCAATATGAGCAAGAATGGCGAAGTTACGTATTTTATGCAGATTATCATTCATGTCCGTAAATTATAAAAACTAATATTAAATAAAAATATCCTAAAAATTGGATTTGTAAAAATACCTTATCATTAATAAAAAAATCGGGCAAGAGGAAAATTAGAGACCGCGAGCCTCCCCTTGATCAGCTAATTTCACCTTTTTTACCGATAAACGCTTCTTAAAAATGGCAATAGCCGACAATAATTCTTCACTGCGAAAAAGATGACAAAGACAGATATAAGCGATAACGCCGCCGCTAGCCGCCACTGAGAACTGAATAAAAACGCCGACAAAAGTCGTCATATCAATAAATGGCCAGACGGCTATCTTTAAAATTTGGATAACCAAACCGGCGCCGATAGCGGCGACGGAAAATTTTAAAACCGATACCAAAATTTTATCCAAATCTAAAGAGCCAACGCGGAAATACAAAACAATCCATAAACTTAAAAAATTAACGATACTGGCAATAGAAAAAGCCAGCGCCAGGCCCGCTACTCCCAAATAAGGATGTAAATACCAAGCGCAAACAATATTTAAAACTACAGAAAATAATCCTAAATAAAAAGGGGTAAGCGAATCGCGGCGAGCGTAAAACACTCTCACTAAAAGGGGTAAACTGGCTTGCGCAAACAAACTAAGAGAAAAAAAGCCAAGAGTATTCATAGTTAAAATTGTATCCTGCCAATTAAAAGCGCCACTGCCCAAAACAAGACGAATCAACTGCGCCCTGAGGGTGATAAGTAGTACGGAAGCGGGAATAATAAAAAATAATATTTGTCTGATGGTCGCGGAAAATCTAACTTTAAGCTCTTCTATCTTATAAGCATTTTCCGATAAAAAGGGAAAAGCGGCGACGGCAAAAGAAATACCAAAAACACCCAAAGGAAAAGATTGTAAATTATTAGCCAAATTAAAAACCGCCAGAGAACCGCTGTCCAGTAAAGAAGCTAAAGCGGTTATGGCTAATAAATTAATTTGGGAAACAGCTAAAGACAAAGTTCTCGGTCCCATCATCATGGCAATCTGGCGCAAACCTCGGTCACGGATATCAAGTAAAAAACGATAGTGAAAACCGAGAGACCAAACCGTCGGTAGCTGTACGGCAAAATGGAGAACGGCTCCTAATACTACCCCCCAAGCAAGTCCATCTATTCCCCAAAAATCAACCAAAACCAAAGCGCCAAAAATAATGCCGAGATTATAGAAAACCGGCGATAATGAATAAACAAAAAAACGCTTATAACTTTGCAAGATACCCCCCAGCACCCCCGACATCCCTAAAAATAAAGGAGATAAAAACATAATGCGGGTCAGGTGGGCGGTTTGGGCTTTAGCCTCTGCGCTGAAACCGGGAGTAATCCAGGCAGTCACCGGGGCGGCAAAAATAACGCCAAAAACAGACAGTAAAATAATCAGTAATAACAGAGAATTAAAAACGTTGTTGGCGAGACGGACTAATTTTTCTTTTTCTCCAGGCCAAATTTCAGAACGTTTAATCATCTCTGAAAATACCGGGATAAAACCAGCCGACAAAGCGCCCAAAACAATGAGATTATAAATAAAATCAGGCACGCGAAAAGCGGCGTAATAAATATCCAGCTCCGCTCCAGCGCCGAAACTTCCGGCTAAAATATGATCGCGCACCACTCCTAAAAAACGAGAGGCCACTGAAAATAAAGCCACTAGAGCGGCGGCGGCGGTAATATTGTTGATTGGCCGGCCAATTAATTTACGCAAAGACAACATAAGCTGATAAGAATAAATAAATTATTTTACTTCTGCCTCACTTTGTAGAGCGGTTAAAGCCTGGGCAGCGCTGTCTAGTCGGGGATTTAAACGCAAAGCTTCATTCCATAAAGCGGCCGCCTCCTGATAACGCCGATACTGGTAATAAACTCTACCCAGATTATATAAAGCTAAATCATATTGAGGATTAATGGCTAATTCCTTTTTTAACTCAATTTCCGCCCGCCCAAAATCGCCGCGATCAATATAAATTGCGGCCAGGTTATTGTGTGCCATCGGCTCTGAGGAATTTAAGAATAAAGATTGGCGAAATCGCCCTTCCGCCTTTTCTAAATCTCCCTCTAAATAATACATCGCCCCTAAATTACGCTGGGCTAAGGCTGAATGCGGCGAACTGCTGGCGGCTTGCTCCCAAAAAGATAAACGGTCTCTAAAACTGCGAGAATGGAACAAATTAATAGTGGCTAAAACCACTAAAATAGTGGCTAAAACATAACGGCGGCGGCGCAAGGGTAGACCCTGCCAGAATTTTTCAGTTTCTGCCAAAATAATAAGCAAGCCAAACATCGGCACATATAAACGATGCTCCATAAAATTACGGAAAACATCGCTGTCTGGGCGGATAGAACCTAAAACTAAAAATAACCAGAACCAAGCAAAACCGAAAAGTAGACGCTTTCCTCTCCAAGGACGGGAATAAAATAATAATAGCATCAATATCAATAAAGAGATAATCCCGTAAATCCAGGGCGAATCAGCCGGGACCGGATAAACAGATAAATTTACCGGCAACACAACTTTTCCTAGAAAAATTAGAGGCGACCAAAGATTATCACCCAAAGACTGCCAGGCTAAGCCAGACCCAGTGCCCCCGAGAGCAACTAGGCGCAACAGTGCCCAAAGAAACATTGACACCAGTGCCCCCGCTGATGCTAATAGCAACTTAAACCAAGTAAAGTAACGATATTCAAAAACAAACATCCAAGCGAGAGCAAACAACGGTAATAATATAGCTGTTTCTTTACTCAATAGAGCGCTTAGAAAAAATAGCCACAGGGCCACTAAATCGCCAATTTTTTCCCGGCGGAGCCAGCGCGACCAAAAAATTAAAGTCGCCCAGATAAACACAGCCACCAGAACATCATTCCGGCCGGGAATCCAGGCCACCGCTGGCGATAAAACGGGATGAATAGTAAACAATAAGCTTAAAAATAAAGCAGTTTTTCCCCTAATATCAATTAAGCGCAATAGATAAAACAACAAACAAGCAGCCACGGCGTGAAAAATAATATTGCTCAAATGGAAGGCAAAGACAGTCCCGCCACCCCAGTGCCAATCGCAGACCAATGACCAGGTCAGCAAAGGGCGATAATAATATTTAGCCGCACTAAAAAAAACATCGTTTAAAAATATTTCTGCCGGATTGGCTCTTTCTAAAATATCGGCATGCTCTAAAATTAATTGTTGATCGTCAAAATAACTATAATCGAAAAATAAACTCTGCCCATAAACAATAAGGGCCGCTAAAATTAAAAACAAATAGGCGTGCCAGGAGCGCCAATGATAAGAAGATTTAATTTTTTCCCAGAAAAAAAAGCGCATAAGCTACGGCCGATAACCGAAAAAATAAAAAATAGCTAAAAATAAAGTACCGACACCGTAACGCAAACCGCGGCGCCAATTAATAGATGAAGCCTCGGAAAAATAACGAACCGGCACCGGAATTTCCCCGATACGCCATTTTCTTTGGACAATCTGCAGTAATACTTGAGTATCAAAAATAAAATCATCGCTGGTTTTAGAAAAATCTAGGCTGGATAAAACCTCGCGAGAATAAGCGCGCATACCAGTATGCCATTCTGATAAATTCTGGCCTGTAGCCAGATTCTCCACAAAAGTTAAAAAGCGATTGGCATAATATTTATAAATAGGCATGCCTCCCCGCAAAGTTTCTTGCCGACTGCGAACGCGGGAGCCAAGCATCACGTCAAAATAATCATCAGCGATAAAAGAAGCGAAATAAGAGACCAAACGAGGATCATATTGATAATCAGGGTGGACCATTACTACAATATCTGCCCCTCTTTCCAGGGCTAAACGATAACAAGATTTTTGATTGGCGCCGTATCCCCGATTGCGCTGGTGCGCAAAAACAAATAAACCGAGACGCTGAGCCAGTTTAATCGTATCATCGCTGCTACCGTCGTCGACCAAAATAATCTCATCGACTACACCGGGCAAATCCGCCACCGTCTGCTCCAAAGTGGCGGCGGCATTGTAGGCCGGCAAAACCACGATTATTTTTTTTCCTTGATACATAATAATGAAATAATTAGGCTCAAAAGCCAGAAACCGGCTAATACCGAGACATTGAAATAAAGACAAAAAAATCCTGGCAGCAGACTTTCAAAGGCCAAACCCACCGCCACTAGAGCGCTAAAAAAATAAAAAATCTCCTTAGCTAATAATTTACATAGATCATGAGAAATAAAATATTTTTTCATAAATTCAGCCAATCTTTAATCTTCGCTCCCAAACTAGGGCCGGAAAATTCAACATTAATACTCTTTATTTCCACCAAACCGCCACCCCCACCCTCTGCTAATAATCCGGGAATAGATAAAATCAAACTATATTTCCCCCGCTCTCGATATAAATCAGAGGCATCAAATTCTAGGGTGCTGGACAACCAGCCTTCATCCTCGATAATAGCCGGACGATAATCAGCCAAAACAAAATCTAGTTGTTCGTTTAAAGAAGAAAAACGGTCTAAACGGGGGTAATCCGGATTAATTAAGGCCGAGGAAGAGGCGGCAAACATGCCGTTATTAGCTAAAATCAAAGAACCGGTACTCAATCTTATATTTTCCCCGCCTAAGCGCTTACTTTTAATCTCATATTGCTTATAAATCTCGGTTAACTCCAGATGACGACCGCCAAAATCAAGAGTCTGTAAAGCCGCCGGACTTAAAGCCTTCACCTGCAAATAAGGAGCATCGGTTACTAAAGAAACGGCCTCTTCAGTAAAAGGCCAAATTTTATTAATTATTGATAAATAGGCTGAATTTACAGACAAATCACTTAAAACTAAATCGTCCCCTGCTCGAAATTCTAGGCGATAGAGACCAGAGGGCAAATCAGAATTAACTATTTTTACAGATTGAATAATCCCGATGTCGCCACTTTCTTCCTTTTGCGGGCGTCTATCTGGTAAAGACAGGAGATCAACTTGATTCCTGCCAGAAAAAACTACAATTTCTGCGTCATCTATATCTTTATTTTCGTTTAAATCTAACAAATTACCAGATAGACTTAAACCCTTATTTTTAAGAAATATATAAAATTGATGCTCCCCGCGAAGGGGGTAAGGGAAAAAAGAATTTTCAGACACTGGAGACAAAGAACGTAAGTCTAAAGCGGGGGGCGCTTCCTCTAAAGATAGATTGTAAACCGCTAAACAACGAGGCTGAGAACAAAAAGAGGAGCCTTGACTCCGCCAAACACTTAAAAATTCCGACAGCGAAGAAAATTTTTCCTTCCTCTGGAATAAACTAAGATTACCAGACCGGAGCTGAGTCCAAGAAGACAAACCTTGCTCCAGCCATAAATTATAAACCGGCTGTAAACGGTAACGCCAAAGTTTTTTATCCGCTAAAAAACCGGCCTCAAAAATCGGCGTAGAGGAACTTAAATGAGGACGATAAGTAATCTTGATGGTGATGTGACTGAAAGGTCTAGGGCTAAAAACAGAAAAATATACCGGTTCTCCTAAAATTAACAAAGGCCCACCCTGAGTTTTAATCACCCTTTCCTTTGGAGTAGGGTCGCCCAGGCAAGAAGAAGCTTGA
Organism: Parcubacteria group bacterium ADurb.Bin115; assembly: GCA_002070735.1. Taxonomy (GTDB): domain Bacteria; phylum Patescibacteriota; class Patescibacteriia; order Patescibacteriales; family UBA12465. The sequence continues at coordinate 26,416 of MWDX01000024.1, read as the reverse complement.
AAAGAAGAAAAAGAATGGGTACAAGACCAATCGCCGCTTGGGGAAACAAATTGATAAGCTAAAAAAATAATAATAAAAAACAATAATATCAGCCAAAAAAACCTAATTTTTTTATTTAAAGGCATCTTCATAAGATAATAAATATCTGGCGCTTCGATCTTTTCAAAGCTCAAGGCTTATCCTTATTATACTAAGATTCTCTAAAAATTAACAGATAAAAACAAAAATCCCTCTGATTATCGGAGGGATTTTTATCTTACCAAATATTAATAAATTTTAGTTTTCACTAACTGCTGGCGGTTGAATATTTTCATATTTGTCGCGCACTTTTTTGCCTTTATAACCAGTACCGGCCGGAATCAAACAACCAATAATAACATTCTCCTTCAAGCCCTCAAGATAATCAATCTTGCCGTTAACTGCCGCCTCAATCAACACTCTGGGCGTCTCTTGGAAAGAAGCAGCTGATAAGAAGCTGTCTGTGGTTAAAGAAGCTTTAGTGATACCCAACAATAAACGATCGGCTTTAGCTTTAACTTTGGCTACCTGATTGGCGTGTTCAAAAACTTCCGCCTCCACGGTTTCACCGGGCAACATACTGGTATCACCAGGGTCTTTAATAAGATAGCGAGAGAACATCTGGCGAGCAATTATTTCTACATGCTTATCGTTTAAAGGCTGACCTTGTGAAGAATAAACATATTGTATTTCCCGGATAATATATTTTTGAGTCTCGAGTTCGCCCTTTAATTTATACAATTCGCGTAAATCAAGGCTTCCCTCCGTTAGTTGTGTTCCTTTTTCTACCTCATCGCCATCCTTAACCATCATCATTGTCCCCTTTAAAATAGAAAATTCCTTCACCTTGTCGACATCCTTGGTAATACTGACATACTTATCATTAATTGACACTACGCCGGCACTCTTTGCTTTTACGCTTTCACCTCCCACCTTAAAAATCTCTACCCCCTTCGCGACCTTATCGCCATCTTTAACGGAAATTTCCGGAATTAATTTTTTCTTGTCTTTAACGGTCAAACCCGAAGCTAATTTTAACTCATTAATTTTCTCGGAAAAATAATATTTCTCCTGTTCTTTGCCGCGATAAATGATACTTAAAATTTTCGCTTGCGGATTGGTAATGACGATATCTTTGCCGTCTTGATCTTTAATCGTCTTTTGGGCAAATTCAATCTTAACCCTACCGGCAACGTCAGAAATTAGAGCCTTCTTCTTCGGGCTGCGCGCTTCAAAAATTTCTTCAACGCGAGGAAGACCTTGAGTAATATCGTCTTGTCCGGCAACCCCACCCGTATGGAAGGTTCTCATCGTTAACTGCGTACCCGGCTCACCGATAGACTGAGCGGCAATAATGCCCACCGCCGCACCCAGCTTAACCTCTTTATTATAAGCTAAATCCCAACCATAACACTTAGCGCAGACGCCTTTATGTAAATGACAACTTAGCACCGAGCGTAGATTCAAAGCACTAACGCCTTTCGCCTTCAAATCCTTAGATACATCTTCGTTAATTAAAGACCCGGCTTTTAATAAAACTTTATTCTTATCATCAAGCAAGTCTTGCGCCAAATAGCGACCAACGATTTTTTTATAAAAATCTTCACCAGTTTTTTCTGTTTCTTCCTTGATATAACATACGCCCTTCTTGTCGCCGCAATCATCTTCAGTAACAATCACATCTTGAGCAACATCAATCAAACGACGAGTGAGATAACCGGCGTTTGCCGTTCTTAAAGCGGTATCAGACAAACCTTTACGGACACCGTGGGTAGAAATAAAATATTCCAGCACGCCAAATCCTTCTTTAAAATTCCCTTTAACCGGTAATTCGATAATAGCGCCGGAAGGTGAAGTTACCAAACCCTTCATGCCCAAAATTTGAACCGGCTGAGCCCAAGAACCACGGGCGCCGGAATCAATCATGGAGAAAACCGGCAAAATATTAACTAAGCCTTCCTTGCAAATATCGGCAATCTGATCTTTAGTGTTGGCCCACACTTCAATAACCTTGGTATAGCGTTCACTCTCGGTCAATAAGCCGTCTTCATACTGTTCTTGAATGACATCAACCTTATCATTGGCTTCGGCAATTAAGCGGTCTTTTTCCGGCAGATAAGGCAGGTCACCAAAACCCCAAGAAAGACCGGATTTAGTGATGAATGAAAAACTTTTATTCTTTAAATTATCAATAAATTTAACCGTTTCGTCTTCCGTATAAAGACGCAGACATTCGCGGATTAAATCTTTTAACTTGCCCTTGCCGACCACTTCGTTGATATAGCGCAGCTTTTCAGGCAAAATCAAATTAAAAATCATCCGACCAACAGTGGTGCGAAGACGTTGCCCGTTAATTTTAGCGATCACCGGCTCGTTTAAAGAAACGAAATTATGGTCATAAGCTAAAATCGCGTCATCGTCATTATAAAAATATTTTAATTCCTGATCTTTTTTGTCTTTATAGGCCGGATCTTCCAGAGTAATGTAATAAGTTCCCCAGACGATATCTTGAGCAGGTGCCACAATCGGATCGCCAGTAGCCGGTTTTAATAAATTATGGGAAGACAGCATGATGTCAGCCGCTTCCTGCTTCGCCTCCTTGGTTAGCGGCACATGGACAGCCATTTGATCGCCATCAAAGTCGGCATTAAAAGCAGTACAAACTAAAGGATGAATCTGGATGGCTTTACCCTCAATTAAAACCGGCCGGAAAGCCTGGATGCCCAAGCGATGCAGAGTGGGGGCGCGATTCAACAGCACATAGGCCTCTTTAACAGTTTCTTCAAGAATATCAAACACCTCATCATGCCCAGCTTCAATATAACGAGAAGCGCTGCGGACATTATGGACAATCTCGCGTTTAATCAACTGACTGATAATAAAAGGCTTGAACAACTCCAAGGCCATGATTTTAGGCAAACCACATTGATCAAGGTTTAACTTAGGATTAACGACAATCACGCTACGGCCAGAATAATCGACGCGTTTACCCAATAAATTCTGACGGAAACGACCCTGTTTCCCTTTCAAGCCATCAGCTAAAGATTTCAACTGGCGCTTTTGTCCGGTTGAGGCGGTCACGGTCTTGGTGTGACGGGCGGAGTTATCAATCAAAGCGTCTACCGCTTCCTGAAGCATCCGTTTTTCATTACGGCAAATTACTTCCGGGGCATTCAAATCAATCAGCTGTTTCAAACGATTATTACGATTAATAACACGGCGATAAAGGTCGTTTAAATCAGAAGCGGCAAAACGACCACCATCAAGAGCAACCATCGGACGTAAATCAGGCGGCACTACCGGCAAGACAGTTATAATCATCCACTCTGGGCGTAAATTATTATTACGAAAACTCTTTAAAAGCTTCAAACGTTTAGTTAATTTATCGCGCTTAGAATCGACGGCATCCTTTAATTTTTCTTCTATTTTTTCAATACTCTTAGCTAAATCTATACGAGAAAGAAGCAATCTAATAGCTTCCGCGCCGATGCCGGCTTCAAATAAATGACCAAATTTCAAGCTTAAATTTTGATACTGCTGCTCCGATAATATTAGTAAAGGCTTAAGTTCTTTCAATTCTTTAGAAACTTGAATAAAGTCTTCCTCCAGTCTTTTTAATTTTTCATCGCGTTCAGCCGTGGCAACTTTAATCTGATTAGCAATACTGGCGTCAACCTCCGCCTTGGCTTTACCCTCCTTTATAATATCAGCCCGACTGTCTTGAATCCGCTTAATCTGCTGAACTAATTCCGCCTCAATGCTCTTGCGCTTAGATTTATGTTCGTTTTTAATCTGCTCTAAAGCAGCCTCTTTCAAGCCTTCATCAACATCAGTCACGATAAAGCTGGCAAAGTATATAACCTTTTCCAAAGACTGAATACCGAGATTTAAAAGTAAACCAATTTTTGAAGAAATTCCTCTTAAAAACCAGATATGGGTGCAAGGAATCTGGAGGTTAATGTGGCCCATACGCTCCCGACGAACAACACTGCGAGTAACTTCAACGCCGCACTTGTCACAGACAATACCTTTATAGCGGATTTTCTTATACTTACCGCAAGCACACTCCCAATCCTTGGTCGGGCCAAAAATCTTTTCGCAGAAAAGTCCGTCTTTTTCCGGCTTCTGTGTGCGATAGTTGATTGTTTCCGGCCTAACGACTTCCCCGTGCGACCAAGAAAGAATCTCTTCAGGCGAAGCGAGCTTGAGACGCAAGGCGTCGAAATCGCTAGTTTTAATTGGATTCAACATATATGTGATAGATTGATTTGATAAAATTTACAGCGAAAACTTATTCTTCCGTCGGCGGGGCAGCCTCGACGCTATCGGAAGTAGCAATTATCTCTGGTTTGTCGTAGTCATAACGCGGATCCTTCTTTTTCTCTAAGTCAATCTCTGTTTCCACTTCCGAGGCAGTCTGACCGTTACTGCCGCCCAAAAGCTCAACACTAAGACCAAGACCTTTAAGTTCCCTTATTAACACGTTAAAAGACTCAGGAACGTTAAGCTTCTCAATTTCTTCGCCTTTAATAATCGCTTCATAAGCCTTACTGCGTCCGGGAACGTCATCGGATTTGATAGTAAGCATTTCCTGTAAAGTATGGGAAGCGCCATAACCTTCTAAAGCCCACACCTCCATTTCACCAAAACGTTGACCGCCAAACTGAGCTTTACCGCCCAAAGGCTGTTGAGTAATCAAAGAATAGGGTCCGATTGAACGCTGGTGAATCTTATCTTCCACCATATGATTAAGCTTCAAGATATACTTATAACCGACGGTTATTTTATGGTCGAAAGCTTCACCGGTTTTACCGTCATAAAGAGTGATTTTACCGTCCTCGGGTAAACCGGCTTTCTTTAATTCTCTCTTAATTTGTTCCTCCGAAACACCATTTAAAGCCGGAGTAGCGATGCGATAGCCTAATTTCTTAGCAGCAAAGCCGAGATGGGTTTCCAATAACTGACCCAAATTCATACGAGAAATAATACCTAAAGGGGAAAGAATAATATCAATCGGAGTGCCGTCGGCCATATAAGGCATATCTTCGACCGGAACTACTTTGGAAATAACACCCTTGTTGCCGTGACGACCGGACATTTTATCACCCACCTGAATCTTGCGCAGGTTAGCTACCGACACCTGAATTGATTTCAAAACACCAGCCGCCAACCTGTCTCCCTCTTCTCTGGAAAAAATCTTTACATCAACCACCTTACCATGTTCGCCGTGTTCCAAATAAAGAGAAGAGTCCCGGACATCCTTGGCCTTTTCACCAAAAATGGCTCTTAGTAATTTTTCTTCCGCTGACAAAGTTGTTTCTCCTTTAGGGGTAATTTTACCAACCAAGATATCGCCAGAAGAAACCTCCGCGCCAATATGGATAATCCCATCCTCGTCAAGATTTTTGAGCTTCTCCTCACTTATATTAGGAATATCATTGGTAATCAATTCGGGGCCGAGCTTGGTATCGCGGACATCGATTGTGTAGTTTTCAATATGGATTGAAGAATAAATATCTTCTTTCACTAAGCGCTCGGAAATAATAATAGCGTCTTCATAGTTGAAGCCATCCCAAGTCATGAAGGCCACCAAGACATTACGGCCGAGAGAGAGCTCTCCGTTATCGATAGAAGGGCCATCGGTTAAAATTTGACCGGCTTTGACTTTTTCGCCAACAGTCACTAAAGGATGTTGATTAATGCAGGTGGAGGAATTGGAGCGTAAAAATTTATTTAAATGATACTGGCTTATTTGGCCTTTCTTATTTTCAATTTCAATCAAAGCCGCCTCGGATTTAACTACGATTCCGTCTTCTTTGGCAATCGCTACGTGGCCGCTATCGCGGGCGGCACGAGCTTCTACGCCGGTACCGACAATAGGCGCTTCCGCTTTTACCAAAGGCACGGCCTGACGTTGCATATTAGTGCCCATTAAAGAGCGCTGTCCGTCATTATGTTCCATGAAAGGAATTAAGGAAGTAGCAATAGAGATAATCTGATTAGCGGCGACCCCCACAAAATCAATTTTGTTAACATCTTCAACGCCAGGTTGACCAAACTTACGGACCTCATAACGGCTAACGGCCAAATGCCCGGAAGCATCCACCGGAATGGTGGCGTCAGCGGTGATATATTTTTCTTCCTCAAAAGCATCTAAATAAACAACTTCGTCGGTGATTCTGCTGCCACTCTTTTCATGTTTAACCCGGCGATAAGGAGTTTCTAAAAAGCCATAACTGTTAAGACGGGCGTAGCTAGCCAAGTGACCGACCAAACCAATATTCGGTCCTTCCGGGGTGGCAATAGGACAGATGCGACCATAGTGAGTGGAATGAACGTCGCGTACATCAAAACCGGCGCGCTCTCTGGTCAAACCGCCAGGGCCCATAGCCGATAAGCGGCGCTTATGCTCCAGTTCGGCCAAAAGATTAGTCTGATCCATAAACTGAGACAACTGAGAAGACATGAAAAACTCTTTAACAACACCAATTACCGGTCGTGAATTTACTAACTTATTGGGAGTCAAAGTAGCAATATCTGAGGTGGACATCCTGTCTTTGATAATACGCTCCATCCGTGCCAATCCCACCCGGAAACGATTCTGAATCAAGCCGCCAATAGCGCGGATGCGACGATTGCCCAAATGATCAATATCGTCTTCCGGCTCTTTAGTTATATTCAAACGAATAACTTCCTTTACTATTAAAAGCAAATCTTCTTTGCGCAAAACCCGATTCTCTTTTTTATTTGGCAAATCCAAACCAAAGCGACGATTTAATTTATAGCGACCAACACGACCAAAATCATAGCGATCAAAACGGAAAAACATGGAATGGATAAGTTGACGAGCATTTTCTACAGAAGCTAAATCTCCTGGGCGGATGCGGCGATAAACCTCCTGCAGGCCTTCGGCTTCATTCTTGGCCGCGTCCTTCTCAATCGTTGCTTCAATAAAAGTAGGCTCATCATTGCTCTTAACCAAATCAACATCACGGAAAAGCTTTTTTAATTCTTCATCATTTTCATAGCCAAAAGCACGCAAGAGCGACGTCACCGCCACTTTACGTTTACGATCAATGCGCACCCAAATTACTTTATTTGAATCAGTTTCTATTTCCAGCCAAGCACCACGATTAGGAATAATCTTAGCGCCGTAACATTTTTTGCCTTTAATAAATTCAGCGGTAAACATCACACCAGCCGAACGAATCAACTGAGAAACAACCACGCGTTCAATGCCGTTAATAATAAAAGTGCCCTTATCGGTCATAATTGGAAAATCACCTAAATAAACTTCCTGATTAGAGCTTTGGTTGGTCTTCTTATTTAATAAACGAGTCTTAACGCGCAGGGGAGCTTCATAGGTGATGTTCTTGGCACGGCTCTCGGTTTCGGAAAATTTAGGCTCATCAAGATAATAATCTTCAAAGTATAATTCCAAATCTCTGCCAATGAAATCGGTAACCGGGTTGATTTCGTCAAATAATTCAGCCAGCCCCTCCTCTAAAAACCAGCGATAAGAATCTTTCTGAATTTCAATTAAGTCAGGCAAGGGCATGACCTCTTTGAAATCGGTAAAAAACTTACGCTCTGCGATTTTTTTATCCGTTGAGCTTACGTTAGACATAGAACTTTAAGGGCGGCAAACCAAGCGCCATCTGCCAAACAGAAAGGCGATAGTCCGGCCTGAATTTATTGACTTGATGAAGATAGGCGCTTTCAACAAAAAAATCTCAAACTGATTTAAGCTTGAGTTAACTGTTGTTTTATTTAATTGCGCCGAAATTTTATAATCACTTTAGAATATGCTTATTTATAAAGTGAATTTTGGCTAAAAATACAAAAAAAACGGATTGGTGAATAAAGAAAAAATAACACCTGAGCAACCGTTTTTATTATCATTTTTGCCTAATAGCTGATTGTATTATCTATCATATTATAATAATTATTTTTTGTCAATACACAATTTCTCCACAGAAAAAATTAAGCCTCGACCAGTCAAAAAACTAAACTATTATCAATAATATGCTAATTCTTCCCGAGCAACCACACGGTCATCCCAAGGAATTCGACTACCTCTGGGACCGCAAATATACTGCTCGGCCCCTTTACCGGTAATTAGAACGAGATCGCCTTCGCTGGCCAGACGGAAAGCCAGGCGCATAGCTTCGCGCCGATCAAGAATTTTATAAAGATTCGATTCTAGAATTTTCCCTGCCTTTTCTGCCCCCGCCGCCACTTGATTAATAATATCCTGAGGATTATCGTCATATGGATCTTCATTGGTCACAATCACTATATCCGCTTTTTCTCCAGCCATTTTACCTAAAATTGACCGACGAGCCTGATCACGACCGCCTCCAGCCGAGCCTAAAATATGAATTAAGCGGCGATAATGAATAAAATTAAGGTTTTGATACAGAGCCTCTAAGGCTTTAGGCTCAAAGGCATAATCAATCAAAACATGAAAATTTTGGCCAGCCTCTATCTTCTCCATCTTGCCGGCTAAAGATTTAATATTTGCCAAAGCGGCCGCCGCTTGTTCAGTTTTAATATTAAGCACAGAAGCGACTGTTAAAGCGGCAACGGCATTAAAAACATGGTAAGACCCGAGAATCGAAAGATGACAGCGCTGGCCGTTAAATTGAAAATCAGAACCTGAAGCGGTGGCGAATAAAGGCTCATAAAGAAAAATTTCTGGTGGCGGTTGGATCTCCTGCCCAGAGTCATCCGTCAGGCTTGTCGCCACCAAATTCGGATTAAGCGTATATACGCATTTACGTTCGGCCGGGAAAGATAAAAAATATGAAGCCTGATCATCGTCGCCATTTACAATAATTGTTTTTTTAACCTTTAAAAGTTCGGTCTGTTTCAATCCGCTCGGGTGAGAAACTACCTGATTATTATCATCTAAATATTTAGAGCGGCAATGACAAAGATGAGAAAATAGCTTACCCTTAGCACGTTTGTAGTTCTCAAAACTGCCATGGGCATCAATATGTTCCGGATAGAGATTGGTAAAAACCAATAAATCATAGTTAATAAAACGATGACGGAACTGCTCTATCCCTTGAGAAGTGGTTTCTATAATAGCGGCTTGACAACCGTTATTAACCATTCGCCGAAGAGTCCGTTGTAGAAAAAAACGACCGGGCATTGTCATTTTCTTATCGTTTAACCACTCCTTCTCGCCATCATTAAATTGAGCGGTAGAAGTATAACCAGCTTTATAACCATTAGCATTAAGAAGCCTAGACAAAAAATAAACGCTTGAAGTTTTACCGGTGGTACCGGTAACGCCGATGATAAGCATTTGCTGACTGGGAAAACGATAATACAAAGCTGCCAGATAGCCCATAATGAAATGATAAAAGGGCTGTAAACTCTGGAAAATAGTGGTTGGTATTAAACGTCTAATTCTGGCAAGCATATCTAATTAGTATAACAAGAAACTAAAAAAGAAAAAACCAAACAATGGCCTTCTCCCCGCGCTCGCTAGCGGCTCATGCCGGGTTTCCCGACCTATTAAAAAAGGCCAAAATTGACCTTTTTGTTTAATCGTTTACGCTATCGGCTAAAAAACATCCCTTCGTCATCATCATCGAAGACACGAGACTTAAGTGTCTGTTTTTTTTCTTCAGCCTGTCTGGGTGGCGAAGGCTCCTCCGGCTTGATTTCCTCAAGAATTTCGTTCTCCTCCTGAACATCGTCTTCAGGGCCGTTGTCATCCAATAAGAAAGCGGGAACGTTTTGATTATTATCTTCATCCTCTTCGGTTTTGCTTTCAATTTCTGTCTCTTTTACCACTTCCTTGTCTTCGTCCCCGGATTTAAAAGATAAAGTATCATCATCACCTTCATCATTCCCAAAATAATGGTCGGGAGCGGACATTTCGTGACGATTATGTACGGGCATCGCGCTAATTCCCTGATTCTGCATATTTTCTAACTGTTCCTTGCTGATTAATATTTCTCTTGGCTTTGAACCGTTAGCTGGACCGATGATACCGGATTCTTCCAGCATATCCAGGATCTTAGCGGCTCGCCCATAACCGATTGACAAACGTCGCTGCAATAAAGAAGTAGAAGCTTTGCCCGCCTTAATAATTATTTCTTGAGCTTCTGACATTAATTCGTCTTCATCGCCGTAAGTACCGTCAAGACCGACACCGGCCACACCCCCCACCTTTTGTCTGTCGGTCACACCCTCAAGATAATCGACCGCGCCGCTCTTTTCTTTAATATAATTAATCACGTCATTAATTTCTTGGTCACTGACATAAGCTCCTTGAATGCGCTTCGGCTTGGAAAGCTCAGTTGTGGTCAACAACATATCACCCTGACCCAGTAATTTTTCCGCCCCGCTCATATCTAAAATCGTTTTAGAATCCACTAAAGAAGTGACGGAAAAAGCGATACGAGCGGGTATATTCGCTTTGATTAAGCCGGTAATAACATCAACGCTCGGTCGCTGAGTAGCAAGAATTAAGTGAATGCCAACAGCTCTAGACATCTGGGCTAAACGAATAATGGCCGCTTCCATTTCTTTGCCAGATGTCATCATAAAATCAGCCAATTCATCTATGATAAAAATAATATAAGGCAATTTCTCCTCTGGCTTATCGGCGTTATAACTCTGGATATTTTTCTTGCCGGCTTTATTAAATAAATCATAGCGCCTTTCCATTTCATTTAGACACCACTTTAAAGCGTTGATTGTTTTGGAGACTTCGGTAATAACCGGCGTCAACAGATGCGGAATACCGTTATAGACCGGGAGTTCCACCCGTTTAGGATCAACCATAATAAAGCGCAAATCATCGGGGTTGTTTTGATAAAGCAACGAAATAATAATCGTATTCAAACAAACAGATTTTCCAGAATTAGTGGCACCGGCCACCAATAAATGCGGCATGCGCGTAATGTCATAAATCCAAACCGTACCGGAAACATCTTTTCCTAAAGCAATCATTAAATTATGTTTACGATTCTTAAAGATAGGGTCTTCTAAAATCTCCCGCAAACCCACCACGGCTTTGACTTTATTGGGAACTTCAACTCCCACTAACGATTGACCGGGAATCGGCGCTTCAATTCTGATTGGATGCGCCGCCAAAGCTAAAGATAAATCATTATTCAAAGTAATAATACGTGAAACTTTTACGCCTTCAGCCGGCTTAAAAGTATATTGGGTGACTGTCGGACCGACTTTTGTTTCCGCCATTTCTACAGCAATACCGAAATTTTCCAAAGTGCGCTTAATTAAAGCCGCCCCTCTCTGAATATCACCGCCAACCGCCTGACCAGATTTATGATTTAACAATTCAATCGGCAAATCTATTTTTATTTTTTTCTTGGGCAAAGATAATTTGGCCTGAACCTTAGAAGTGGCCGCCTGAGCCAAATTAGCCTGCTTAGCTGACAATTCGGAATCAATCTTATCCTCAGCGTCTTCATCCGATTCGCTTTCAGCTAATTCCCGCTTGCGCCAAGACGCCAAGACTTCAGACTGGGTAGACTCAATAGTATCTTCCGCTTCCCCCTTTCCCGCTCTCTCCGCAGAGGAAGCAGAAAAAACACCGCGAAAAGCATTGCCTAAAGTACGACCGAAATTAGCCAAAAAACTTTCCCGACCGATAAGTTTAGACAGAGAGGTATTAAAGACAATCACCAAAGCTACTAACAGCAAACAGAATAAAATTATCACCCCGCCCCAGAAGCCAAAAGCGTAAAGAAATAAACGGCTTAAATAATAGCCGATATAACCGCCGCCAAGACCGGCCTGAGCATTGCTTAGCCAATCGGCTTCTTTTAAGAAAAAATGAAACAATGTCTGATAAGAAATAAATAAAAGAAACAAGCCCAAATAATCACTCGGTTTGACATCAACCGTCTTATTGCGCACCAGTAATATCCCCCAAAAAAGCAAAACTAGAGGCACTAACCATTTGCCAAATCCAAAAATTAAAGAAAGCCAATGTGACAGAAAAACACCGGAACGCCCAGAAAGATTGAATAAGCCTAAAAGAGAAATTAAACCAAAAGCAAAAACAATAACGATGCCGATACTATGTTTAGCGTGGTCGCTTAATTCAAAATTAGGTAAATTTTCGAATGGGTTAGCCGTTTTTTTCTTTTTTTTACCCATAAAATTAAAATAATTGCCAATAAAGGCGCCGGCGGACTATCTTCATTATACAAAAAGCTTTAGTAAATCTCAAATAGCCCAATCAATATTAATTAATCTCGATATCAATAAAAACTATCTTCGGAAAACGTTCTCTAATTTTTTTCTCGATTTCATCAATCTTTCTGCTCACTAAACGCGGCTAGGGCCAGCCCGAAGCCCGAGGAAGGAGAGGACGAGATCTTTTAAAAATAATAAAATTATTACAGACTATTATACAAATCTAAATACCTGGGTACAGATGCTTGCCAAGACCAATCAGCTGACATGCCGGCGCGACGAAGTGCTTGATATTTATCGGGCTCTTGATAATAGAGACGCAAAGCCCTTTGCAGTGAAGACAACAAGGAAGAATCTGTATAATTTTTAAAGACAAAACCATTATAACCGTCAATAACCGTATCCTTTAGACCGCCAGTCGCTCTAACAATCGGCACCGAACCATATCTCATGGCAATCATCTGCGTCAAGCCACAAGGCTCGAAACGAGAAGGTACTAAAAAATAATCGGAGCCAGCGTACAAATTACGAGCTAAGACATCATCAAAAGCAATTTCGGCTCTCACTGCCTCAGGCAAATTAACAGCTAAGGACGAGGCTAAACTTTCAAATTTTTTTTCGCCGGTACCAAGGATTATTAATTGAAATGGATATTTTTTAATCAAAGTTTTTAACTTGTTAAGATTAAAAAGGTCGATTCCCTTTTGATCGGAGAGGCGGGCGACTAAAGCCAACAGCGGTATCGGAGAGTCAGATAAGCCGAAATAAGAGCGCAAGGCCTGTTTATTTATGGCCTTCCCGGCGACTAAATTAATACGATTATAATTAAAAGCTAAAGCTTTATCGGTAGCCGGATTATAAGAAACAACATCAAGGCCATTTAAAATTCCGACTAAATCATTTTGGCGAGAAATAAGCAATTTCTCTAGTTCCTGCCCATACTTTTTCGTCATTATCTCTTGGGCATAACTAGGGCTAACAGTCGTAATTTTATCAGCCGCCATAATACCAGCCGCTAAAATATTAACCCAATTGCCAGCCTTATTTTTTGCCGCCGCCGGCACAATATCAGGATTAAAACCAAAAGATTTAAATTTAGAAGCTGAGACCCAGCCTTGATGTTGTAAATTATGAATGGTTAAAACAAGCTTCGGCCGGGGATAATCTGACTTCTGTAAATAAGTAAGTAAAACTCCGGCAGTATGAAAATCATGCGCATGGATAATGTCTGGAGTAAAAGCTAAAAAAGGCATACTAGCCGCTACCGCCTGGGAAAAAAATAAATATTTATCCAAAGTGTTCTCCCCATACACCGCTCCGGAAAAATAATTTTTACTTTGTAAAAAATAATAATGAACCCCCTCTACCTTGGCGCTCAGCAAAACGACTCTCTCCTTTTTCTTACCAAAATTTACGGAAAATGAGGCTAATTTCTTAGCCCGCCAGAAACGCAGAGAAATAGAGCCATGCGCTGGCATAATGACGCGCACCTCCACTCCTTGTTTTTTTAAGGCTGGCGGCAAAGAATCGACAACATCGGCCAAACCGCCGATTTTAGCTAAAGGTGCGGCTTCAGCCGCGCAAAAAAGAATTTTTTTCTTAATCTTGAGCATGATGATTAGTATTTAAATAATTTTTTACCAAAGCAATCATCGCCTCTGCTTTTTCTGGTTCACATTCATGCTTTAATAACCAAAAAGTCGCGGTCCTGGTGGCGGTCCAGTTGTAATATAAATCTAAGCGGCGCTGCAGAGATTCATCTAAAGAAATGTTGGCGGCTTGCAAATAAGTATTTAAAAATAGTCTTTTCATGGCTAGGGCAAATTCATCATCCTGTAAATTTCGCTTTATCTTATATTCCAGCTGCTGCATAAAAGCGCCGAAATCACGGGCAAAATCTGCCAAACAAAAATCGGTGAAATCAATCAATCCGATTTTATCGGCGCCGACAGCAATAATATTTTCCGGATGAGCATCGCCATGAATAAGCCAACGCTTAGTCGTACTGGCAAAAAATTCTTCCTCCTGTTTAATGAAACGATCGTAAAAATCGGCAATATCGTGGACATATTTTTCTTGAAAACGCTGGCCTATTTCCCAAACAATCAAATCTCTTCCTGGAACAACCGTTCGCAACAAGGAATTATCCTCTACAAATATCTTTTTGGCGTTTGCCGGTAAACTTAAGGCATGCAACCGGGCAAACAAGCCGGCCGCTTGGACTACCATAGATTTTACCTTCTCACGATTATTTAACTTGATAAAATTCAAAAGATTCTTACCTTCAATCGCCCGATAAAAAGTGCCGTTAAATTCTGAATTGAAAAATAAGGGGCGCGGAAGAGCGATGCCGTCACCAGGCAGGCCGCTGTTCCATAAAAAATTTAAAACTTTAAAAACATTCTCCCTGGCTTCATGGCTGTGAGCCGAACAAACAATTTCAATCTTATGCTCCTCGCCATTGGCTTTAGCTAGAACCAAGCGATAAGCGACAACAACATGATAAGTGGTGGTCCAGATTAATTTTTTATAAGGTTTTATCGTGAAACTGACGATTTTTTCAAACTCCGGATAAAGCGGTAACACTTCTTTCTCTAAAAGCAAACGAACGGTCTGTTTGTCAAACAGACTGAGGATCTTATTCATAATAGTTGCCCGAATTTCTGACAATTCGGGCGATGAATTTATGTTAATAAAAATTACGCTGTCCAAAATTGGCGCCAATGTCTTTGCCAGAGACGAGCCCTGATGGTAGAAACCAAATTTTCGGCTTTTATTTTTTCTTTTAAGCTCCGTTTATCCTGTAAAGAACGAATGGCTCTTAATAAATCATTAATCCCGTTCTCAACTTCATCCGGGTTCCAAGCCACTAGCCCGAAATTATGAAAAAAATCTCGGCCACTGGCCCACCAAAAAGAACAGCTAGCCAGGCCTCGGCTCAGATGCCAACGATACCACTGATAATTCTTATCGTCGCCATATTTATCACCGGCGGCTATCGCCATTCGGGCCAAACGCCACAACAACCTTTGAATCTTATTATTCGTATCATACCAGACAGAAAAGGGATTACGACCGTCTTCGTCCCAATTAGTTTCCCAAGAAGCGGCACGAAAAATAACCGGTACTAAGCTTTTCTGAGTATCTAAAAAGTCGGAAATGTTCTGAGTCTGTAAATTATCGAGGGCAACTATTTTTTCCAATTCTAAGGTCGGATCTTCATGACGCAAGCCATATAGCTCGGCATCCGTAGCGGTAATCAATAATTCATGGGCGACTTCTGATTCTAATAAGTCGCCGATAATATCGGGGGCATAAGCATTAGAAAAACGCCGTTGGCGCACAATTGCTTGCAAACCACTATTAGCGTCAAGATAAGCGCCGTTAGGATTACGCTCTAAAAGATGGGGTAATGAGGCTTCATCGATAATAATCCAGCGATATCCCTGAGCTTTAACTAATTTAGCTAAGGCTGGAGTATAGGCCATTTCTGGAAAGAAAAATCCGCCACCACGCACATCGACGCCAAGAATCTCTTGCAACAACTCCTCTTGGCGCTTGATTTGATATAACGCCTCCCTTTCCGGGATTAAGGGCAAAAATGCATGATAGGCAGCCGAACCCACCACCTCCAGGCGGCCGGACAAAATTAAACGCCGCCAACGGTTAATTAATTCGATAAAACCGTCTGTCCGCAGGCGTTCTAAAAGGCAAGCGCTGATATTGGCAGTAAAACGCAAATCGGGATTATCCTCCAAAAGCCGAGTGAGGCGTAAATAACTTTTTTCAACCGCTTCTTTGATTCTGGCAGATGGGCTGTTAGCCGGTTGATAAAGATGAAGAAAATTTAACCACAACATAATTTATAAATGTTTAACCCGGCGATATAGCTGGATATATTTTTTGGCCGGTATTTCCCAGCTGTTCGATTGCTTCATTACTCTTTGCACTAATTTTGTCCAAGCCGAGCGATTGCGATAATTTTCCAAAGCACGGATAATAGCCCGAAAAAGGTCGGCCGGATCCTCACGTTTGAAAGTAAAACCGTTACCTCGGCCGGTAGCCGGATTATAATCTTCCACGGTATCATAAAGGCCGCCAATTTCGCGCACAATCGGCACGCAACCATAACGCATCGCAATCAACTGATTAATACCGCAGGGCTCATGGTTAGAAGGTAGCAATAATAAATCTGAACCAGCATAAACTTGAGTCTCATATTGCTGATTCGCTTTATGAGAAGGAATAACTACTAATTTTTTAGGAAACTTACGTGCGAATTTTCGCAATTCACTAATATATTTTTTGTCGCCGGTGCCGATAATTATCAACTGTACTTCCAAATTAAGTAAATCAGGTAAAATTTTTAACATCAGTTCAAATCCTTTCTGAAAAGTGATGCGCGAAGTCATACTGATCACCGGGATATTGCGGCCAATAGGCAAACCAAAAAACTTTTGCAAATGAAATTTATTCTCCGTCTTACCAGATAAATTACGCCAAGAAAAATTATTACTTAGCGTCTGATCTTTTTCCGGGTTATACGCATAATAATCAATGCCATTAACGATACCAAAAAGACGGTCCGAACGATTGCGTAAAATCTGGTGCAAATCCTGACCGAACTTTTTGGTCATTATTTCCGAACGATACTGTTCGCTAACAGTATTGATAATATCAGCGGATAAAATCGCCCTTTTGGCAAAATTAATTCTTTCTAGACGAGGGTCGTCTAAATGGGGAATCGGACCGCGTCCATAATCTTTTTCGGCTGCTGGCACTTCCCACCAATTATGACCGAACTGAAAAACTAAATTATGGATGGTAAAAACAGTTTTTGCATTTTTCAGGGTTTTAGAATAGCGAAAGTCATGCTTTAAATAATAAGGAATCAAACCTGTATGCCAATCGTGGCAATGAATTATATCGGCTTCAAATTTAAGTAAAGATAAAAGCTTCAAGGCGGCCACATCAAATACTAAAAAACGAGCATTCTCATTGCTCGCACCATATAAGGCCTTATGTTTGGAAAAATATTTGCCGCATTCAATAAAATATACTGGCAAATTTTCTAACAACTGCCCCTGCCAATAATTAACAATAATGGTTTCATCTGAGTTTAAGCGTAATTTGACGTTGCTAAATATCAACTTAAGTTTATATTCCGTCTTATTAATTGATTTAGTATACAGAGGAGTAATTAAACAGACGTCATGGCCGAGACGGCTTAAAGACTTCGGTAAACTACGAGCAACGTCCCCCAAACCTCCGGTCTTGGAAAAAGGCGCAACTTCAGAGGCAATATGCACAATTTTTAAAATTTTTCGCATAGTTTTAGCGCCACTGGCGCTGATTAGCCCCGCAAATAGCCACCGCCAGAGCATCAGCGGCGTCATCTGGCTTCGGAATTTCTTCCAACTTTAAAATAAGTTTAACCATCTTTTGAATTTGTAATTTTGAAGCTTGGCCATAAGCGGATACAGCCCGTTTGACTTGAGCCGGCGTGAAATCTAATAAAGGTATCCCCTGCTGGCTGACAGCCAAAAGGGCGACACCGCGCGCTTGTCCAACAATTAAAGCCGTGCGGACATTCTTGTTAAAAAATAATTGTTCCACCGCCGCTACCTGAGGACGGTACTTCTCCAACAATAAACGTAATTCCTGATAAAGCGACTGAAGACGCTCCGGCAAGGGTTGACCGGCAGGAGTCTTAATTGAACCATAATCCAGGCATTCTAAATTTCCGCCCTGAACGCGAATGAAGCCGTAACCGGTATCGGCAATACCCGGATCGATGCCAAAAATAATTTTTTCCATACATAGAGGCTCGGAACCAGTAGATGACGTATTCCGAGCCTAAAATTAAGAAGCTATCTATTGGTTATATTTTAATCAGCTAAATTAGTGTAATAGGCGCTCACATCCTCATTGTCATCAAGTTCTTCTAAAAATTTATCGCACTTTTCCTGATCGAGCTCGCTGAGATTGACTTTTTCTTTAGCAACATATTCTATTTCCGCCAATTCAGTCTTTAATTTTTTACTCTTTAAAAAATCCTGCATCTTCTGAAAATCGTTTAACTCAGTATAAATAGTCAAACCTTCTTTGGAAACAGAAATATCGCTAGCGCCATTATCAATTAAATCCAATTCTAAATCGGCGACGCTTAAATTCTTAGCCGCCAATTCAGCCTGAGACAATAAAATTACTCCCGCCTGCTCAAAGTTCCACATCACCGCCCCGAAAGAACCACCATTCTTGGTAAAAATATGACGAATGGTAGAAACACTACGATTACGATTATCAGTTACACACTTTACAATCACCTGAATACCGGCCGGACCGATACCCTCATAATAAATTTCTTCAATTTGCTCTCCTGCTAATTCGCCCGTACCCTTCTTAATTGCTCTTTCAATATTATCTTTGGGCATACTGGCGGCGCGAGCGCGATCAATCGCCGCCCGCAAACTGGGGTTAGCAGAAGGATCGCCGCCGGCTTTGGCGGCGATGGAAATAACATTAGCTAATTTAGTAAAAATCGCGCCACGTTTGGCGTCAACAAGCTCTTTCTGACGATGTGTTGTCGCCCACTTGGAGTGTCCGGACATAATTTTCAAATTAATTATTCACGCCCCCATCTTATCCTAAATTGAAATAAAAATCAATATCCGTTATAATAAAAACATCAATAAAATCAGGTAAATTATCAAAAATATGAATAAATTGGCATTAGATTCTTTAAACCTCAGTGTCCTTAAGGCTTTAGCTTTCTTCCAAAAAAATCCACCCCCTCGCTTTCAGCTTAAAAAATACCCCTTTCCTCTGGTGGTAGGCAGTGGCAACGCCATTAATGTCGGCCTGGCGATCTTCGACCAACAAAAAGCCATTTTTGCTAACGAAAGTAACTTCCGTTTAATCCTGAAACGTTATCGGGATTTAATTAAGCAAAAAAACATTAGCCACGCTGTCATTATTTCCGCCTCCGGCGAAAAAGATTCGGTCTGGGAAATTAAAGAGGCCAAAAAAGCTGGCTTAAAAACCGTATTGTTAACCTGCTCGCCCGCTTCCAGGGCCGCTAAAATTGCCCATGAAACTTATATTTTCCCGAAGCTATCTGAGCCTTACACTTATAATGTATCGACCTATTTGGGCATGATTATGGCGGCTACTGGAGAAAAAGCTTCGACAATTACCCAATTTATTTTTAATCTTAAATTGCCAAAAAATTTTAAAAAATACCGCGCCTATTCCTTTATTCTGCCAGATGAATGGGGAGCAATTGCGTTGATGCTGGAAATTAAAAAAAGCGAGCTCTTCGGTCCGAATCTATCCTTACGGGCTTTTTCCTACGGCGAATCTCGGCATGCTAAATTTGTCATCAGAGAAAAAGACGAGTTAGTAATCAGTTTTGGCAAGAACAAATATTTCGGACACCCTCAACACCGCTGGGAAATAAAAAAACCTAAAACGGCAAACAAAGCCTGGGCGATGGCCGTTTCTTATTTCTTAATCGGCCTCATCCAAGATGCCCACCCCGACTACTTCCGCCCCAACCTTGTTAAATTCTGCCGAGACTACGGCTATAAAGCCTATGCTGGCGCTAAACCGTTCGACATCATCGTGCCAGGAAATTAAATTTAAAAATTTACCAAATAACATGTCCCCTCCCCGCGCTCGCTGGCAGCTTGTGCGGGATTTCCTGATCTTATAAAAATCATCTTCGCGAAAAAAGATGATTTTTATTTAATTTTATTTTTTCTTGCCTTGATTTTTAACTTTATCGATAGCGGCTTTTAATTCTTTGGCGCTGGCCAAATAATATCTTTTAACCGGCCGTAAATTTTTATCCAGTTCATACACCAGAGGAATGCCCGTTGGTATGTTAAATTCAACAATTTCGTTTTCCGACATAGCTTCTAAATATTTCACCAAAGCCCGCAAACTATTACCAGAGGCTGTCACCAAAATCTTTTTACCTTTACGTAATAATGGTAACGCTTCCTTTTTCCACCAAGGCGTCACCCTCAAGACCACATCCTTTAAGCTCTCCGCCGATGGAACCTTAATATCCCGATAGCGAACATCATCCTTTTGATTATACTTATTTTTATTATCAATTTCCGGGGGGCGAACATCATAACTGCGACGCCAAATCTTTACTTGTTCTTCCCCAAACTTCTTCGCTGTTTGCTGTTTGTTTAATCCTTGAAGATTGCCGTAATGACGCTCATTTAAGCGCCAATCCTTTATTGTCGGCAACCATAATAAATCCATTTCTTCTAAAACGATATTTAAGGTTTTAATAGCTCTTTTGAGAAAAGAGACATAGGCAAGATCAAAACTAAAACCGGCTTTTTTTAATTTTTTGCCGGCAGATGACGCCTCTAACAAGCCCCGACTGCTTAAATCAACATCGGTCCAGCCGGTAAAAAGACCTTTTTCGTTCCAAACACTTTCACCATGACGCAATAACACAAGTTTTAACATAAAAATATCTCTAAATTATTAGCTAAGAATATTTATTTTTTATATTATAACAAATAAAAAAGAGAAAAAGCAAATTGACTGAGCAGGGCGAAGATGATAGTATAAAAAAGCTTAAGTGTCCAATAATATTGCTCTTAAAAAAAACCTAAAACTTAAAAAAATCGCGGTTGAATCACTGCTTTTTGGTCTCAAGCTGATTATTGGTTTGAAAAACCTGATTGCCGTGACGGTAACGACTGTTATCAAGCCGTTTTTTTGGTTAGGAAAATTTCTGCTCTATCGCCCCTTTATCCGACTGTACTATCTCATCTTCCGTATCAAAAAATATGATTTAAAACAACAATCAAAGCGGGAATTAATAAACAAAAAATCTCTGCACCTAACCGCTTTGATTTTAATTATTTCCGCTATAATCCTTAATCTAAGCGATAAAAAACAGACCAGCGCGGCGGTGGGCAAGGCGCCGAAAAGTTTGATGGCGGAAATTGTAAAAAATGAATTCAGCGACCTCGGTCAAAATAATGATGAACTAGTAGAAGAGACTGCGCAGAATATTAATATGCACGCCTTAGGTGCGGAAAAATATCTGGGAGGACGCGACGCGGTCAGTGTGGTTAAAAGTGTTACCCCTGTAAGCGAAGAGGAAAATAACCTTGCAAAAAATACCAATAACATGCTGACCAAACCGAAGCAAATCGCAATTATTAACAACCAGACAGAAAAACCGGCAGAAAATAACACAACAACAAGCCGCCAAGAAATTACGGAATATACCGTCCGTGCCGGCGATACTATCAGTTCAATCGCCCGCCGCTTCAACCTCAATGTCAATACTATTTTATGGGCAAATAATCTTAATGCTTTCAGTATTATCAGAGCTGGAGACAAGCTCACAATCCTACCTACAGACGGCTTCTTATATAAAGTTGTCCGTGGCGATACTATCGGTAAAATTGCACAGACTTATGATGTTAGTGCTGACAAAATTATTGCCAGCAACTCTTTAGACGCCGCCGGCACGATTACTATTGGCCAGCAACTTATCATTCCGGGAGTTAAAAAACCCACCAGCCATACGGTCGCCAGCGCCGGTACTCAAAGCAGTTACTCTGGTATTGCTGTTATTAAAGATATTATTTCCTCTGACAAACCGATTGTTAGTAGTAATAAAATGGTTTGGCCTACGGTTGGCAATCGCATTACTCAATATTTTTCCTGGAAACACAGCGGTTTAGATATAGCTAATAAAGTAGGGACGCCGATCTATGCGGCCGATGACGGCGTCGTAGAGATATCTCAAGGAGGCTACAACGGCGGTTATGGCAATACTATCCTCATAAACCACGGTGGTGGTAAAAAAACCAGATACGGACATGTCTCTAAATTATTAGTTAAAAAAGGAGAAACAGTAACTAAAGGTCAATTAATTGCTTTAATGGGTTCGACCGGGCGCTCGACCGGTCCTCATCTCCACTTTGAAGTCATTATCAATGGTGTCAGATATAATCCATTAAACTATATAAAATAATATGATTATTCTCGGCTTAATAATAATAGCGGTAGGAACAGTGCTAATTATAAAAACTGAATGGTTTCTGCAAAATTTTGGAAGATTATCTTGGTTTGAAAACAAGCTTGGCAGCGAAGGCGGCTCTCGTTTGGGCTATAAACTTCTAGGCCTTGTTGCTATCTTTATTGGAATAGTTCTGATGAGCGGCAATGGCAACGATTTCTTCACCTGGCTACTCGGCCCACTTATTCCTAAACAATAATACATAATATTGACTAGTCATAATAATCTCGGTAAACTAAAATTTACCGAGAAAAAGGGCCCTTAGCTCAGCTGGTAGAGCACCTGCTTTGCAAGCAGGGGGTGGCAGGTTCGAGTCCTGTAGGGTCCACTAATACTCAACATCTCCTACCAGTAATTTAAAAGCTATCCTTTTATGGATGGCTTTTTATAAAAACATTTCTAAGATAAAAATTTTTAAATCAAGAATATTCTCTGACAAAAAGCGCTAATTCCTATCCCATTAGTATTATTAGTCTGAGCTCTATATGTCGGAATTTTATTAATATAAATCGTATACCCAACATCTGATCCATTTTCTTTTTTCGCTATGATTCTGTCTTTTGGTTTGGCCGTTTTATCAACCGGCTTATAAATAGCTACACCGGAATTATTAACGATAACCACATATAAATCTTCGTCGTGGCAGTCGGTAATAAAATTTAAAAACTCTCTTTTTTGTTTTGGCGGCAAAGAGTTAAATTTTTCTAAACACACACTATTTAATCGGGCTTGAAAAATCTTTCCATTTCTTTTTGCCCATTCCAAAATTTTTTTATTTTTCTGTGCTATTTTTTTCAATTCCCCTCTTTTTGAAGTATTCTTGCCAGTTGTCTGACGAATATAATTTTTAAGATCCCGCCACATTTTATCAGTTTGATTCTTAAAACTAAAACTAAACCATTTTTCCAATTTTCCTAAGCCAAGATTTTTTAATGTTCCTGTGCCCGACTTAGCAATTGATTTTATAGAAAACCTGGTTTTCTTATTACTTGAATGCTCGGCATCAACATCCGACGTTGATTGCTCAATAACAAAATGACGGCCAGTCCAAACAACATTTATAATTTTGCCTTTTCTGCTTATTTCGTCATCCAATATTTTTTTAATTCCCGGCTGAATTTTTATAAAATTATTATTTTGCAATCTCATTCTTTCTTTACCATCTTCTTTGTCTAAAATTTTATTAGATAACTTGGCTAAATCTTCGCTATAAGAAAAAGTTATTTTATAAAGATGGCAAATATACTGACAGACTAACAGCTCAAAATAATCGGCCTGTGCTCGGTTTGATTTTTCTTTATTACCTTTTTTCATATTAGCTAAAATAGGCTCCAACAATTTTATTAATTTGTTCTTGATCCTGATTAAAATTGTAGCTAAAATCATGCTTTAAATTTTTTATTATATTTTTTGAAATCTCAACAACGGCTTTAATATCTTTATCAGTAAAACTGGGCATTGGTAATTTTTTTATATCCCTAATTTGAATAGAATTAGTATGATTTAATAATTTGATCATCTTATTATAAACCTCACTATTCAAAATTCCGACAAAGAATTCCGGCGGATATTTTTTGGGGTTTTTGGGGAAAAAGCACATTGCCTTATTACTTTCCCAAAGAGCTCCAACCGTTGATAATCTTGCGGTCAAGTTAGAACAAACACCGGAAATGATAAAACCCTGTCTGTCATCATTCAAATTATAATGGCTAGGCATTTTATAATTAGACACCGATTCTTGATCCCATCTTATAGCATATTCAGCCGGCCAATAATATTTATTATTACCTCCCTTTTTATGATAAAATTTCCATTTTTTCCCATCAATATTTTTGATATTAACCCGTTCTGTTATCCCATTATTTTTAGCATATTGGACACCGTTATAATCAGCAATAGCTAAAAATTTACGATTGTTAGTTGTATGCATTCCTAATCCGCCATCCAAATAATTAATCATTTTTTCAAACTCGTTGATTTTACCTAATAATTTAGCCCCGCCATTAAAATCAAACACATAATCCGGATACGATAAAATATTTTTTTGAATAGTTTTATATTTTTTGCCATTATAATCATCAATTTCATTATCTCGGCAATCGTTAAAAATGACAACATGATCATCCGTCGCTTTTTTATTAGTTATTAAAATAATACTAGTATTAACCAATGCCCCTCTATCTCTAAATAATTTTTTAGAACATAGCGTTATCTCATTAACGGTGTAATTTTTCAATAAAAATTTTCTTAACTTTTTGTGTATGCCTAAAGTTAAATAAGTATCGCTGACAATAAAACAAAGTTGTCCATTCTCTTTTAGTAATTTACAACCCAAATACAAAAACATCGCATAAGTATCATTAGCCCCAATTTCATTAAAAATATTACCTAATTTGTGCTTATTTTTTTTAATATAATCGCTTTGCTTATTCAAATAAGGGGGGTTCCCGATTATATGTGAAAATTGCTCGCAACCAAAAAGAGAATCATTGGCGATATCAGTATTTAAAAGAGTGTCTTTAATGACAACATTTTTTAGGCCAAGTTCGTTTAAACCATTTTTGACTTCCGGATTTATGTCCCAAACCGTTATCTGGTCAGGTTTTAACAACTTATTTTTTAAAATAACCGAAACAAAAGCACCGTCGCCTCCGCTCGGTTCCAATAATTTACTGCTTTTATCAAAATTGGTTAACTTTTCAACCATATATTTAACCGTATGGATGGGGGTATAAAAAGCACCTAGTTGTTTTTGAGTTTGCTGTGTCATACAAAAAATTATATCACAAATAACCGATAACCGAAATGTTTGTCTTTATGGCCATAATGTGGTATAAATACAGGATATTTACCTAAAATTATGCTAAAAAATAAAGATAAAAAAGTTAAAATTTTATCAGAAGACTATAAAAAATTCTATTATAAAATGGCTATCAGTAAATAACTGGGGTCATCTCCAATTCGGCGGTTTACGAGAAAAAGGAGTTGATATTAAAGCTAATCAATACCCGATTTATTATTTTATAGAAACTAAGGGCGAAGGTAAAATCAAACAGGCAGACGAAGTTGCTTTTGTGTATTCTTTGGGGCAAATAATAACCAGGACTTTGTTCAACGTGATGATTGAGCCATCCATTTTTACTCCGACTTTGAATGTTTGGCTTTCTGTTTTCGTTGATGCTTCGCTGTTTGTAGTATTTTGTCCGACTTTTTCCGGCTTATTTCCACTTGAGCCAATAACGATAAAAATGATTAAAACTGCGAGCGTCCAAAACCACTAGCGTTTATAAAACTTCTTTTTGTCTTTTATTTTTGATTTTCCATAAAATTTTAAGTTAATAAAAGGGTTTATAATTTTACCCCCGTAGTTAGTTTTGTTTTCGACTTTACACAAAAAGCCCACTACGAGTAGAGACCGAAGTCTCTCATACCGGTTTCCCGATATGGCGAGTTAAGCGACCCCCTGATGGGTTTTTATGCTTAACTCGACTTTTGACCGTGCTTCTTAATTGCTTAAAAGGGTTAGGTCTTTTTCTTATTTAATTGTGATTTTAGTATATCAGTTTTTTTGTTTTTAGTTCCAGAGAAAAAAATAGAGCGCACCACTTGTGAGAATGATGCGCTCGTTGTGTTCCTTTGGAACAAGGGGGGGCGGTTCTTATTCTGCCCAACTTCTCCGTTTTGGAGAGAGGTACAATTACCCGTTTAGGAACTCACTGAGTTCACCCTATTGTTCAGGAACTACGCTTCGGACTTCTTCGCAAATGTTTCCTCGACCAGCTCGCGGACGATGATTTCCGCGAATTCCATGGCTTCATCAACAGGGATGCCAATACTATTGGCTTCGTTTCCGATCCCTCGCCTGAAATTTGGCGTGAGTCGGATTCCTTTTTCACGGAGTTGATGCTTGATGAGCAGAAGCGCGATTTGTTCTTTTCTTCGGTTATCCATAATCTTTTTGAATATGTACTATGCCACAAAACTCCGTAGCCGAGGTTAGCAGATAATTCCACTAACAATAAAAATTTAACATAGTCATAATAATTTGTCAATATTTGGCTCTACGTTGAAAAGTGTGTATAAAAAAGAAGAATTCTGCTAAAATATTGGTGAATATAAGCCAATAAATAACAAAATTCTTCTATGAAA
>MWDX01000023.1 GCA_002070735.1 Parcubacteria group bacterium ADurb.Bin115 | reverse complement strand
ATATCATAATATTGGATATAAAAAAACTGCCCTTATCAGCGCCGAAGCGCTAATAGTGGCAGTGATCATATTACATTTAATATACATTATAAAAAAAAGAAAGTCAACAAAAAAATCCATACTCAGTAACATGCCAACTTTGGAACTTACTATTTTTAATTTAAAAATAGCTAAAATATTATTATTTTCTAATATTTTTTACTTAATCCTCTTAACAAAAATAAGCTAGTAATAGCTTATTTTGTTACTGCGAAGAGACAGAAATTAATCGCCCTCGCCTCGCCTCAAAATAGGCGAGGCTCACTTGTCCATGGTTGGCGTCCAAATATCCCCCGGATATTTGTCCGACGCTCGTCCGCTCGTTCCGGCTTCCGCCGCCGCTCGCGTCTTGCTGCCAACCTGTTTGAATCCCTTTTCTGAGCGGAGAGTAAGGGATTTGAACCCTTGATACCGGTTAGGGTATACCCGCTTTCCAAGCGAGCGCACTCGACCACTATGCGAACTCTCCCAGAGGCTGTCTGAAACAGCCTTATTTCAATTGTCTAGCAATAACTTGCTTCAAACCCTCAATCTCATCGCCATTAGAATCTGTAAAATTACTATAAGGGCGAGCGCCGACAATCATTTCCTCGCCAATAAAAACGGTGGGCGCCCCATAAACGGAAAAGTTGGCGGCAGCAAGAAACATCTTCTCTATTTTTTCTTTTTTTTGGGGATTAGTCAAGCACTCTTGAAAATCCTCCTGATTTAACCCGATTTCTCCCGCCAAAGCGCTTAACTTATCATGATTAAATTGATTCGCACGAACAGCTTGAAAAAGTTTCCCCCGAAAATCGTCCCCTTTACCTTGGTCAAAAGCGCAACGGACAGCCACCGCCGCGGCGGAAGATAAATCAGTATGATTGAAATTAAAAGGACGATAGGCAATCCTTATCTTGTCGCCAAAATCAAGGCGAGCCTGTTCCAAGGAATCATAGAAATCGGCGCTGAAAATATCGCCATAATCTTCATAGACGATGATGTCTAAATCATCCCCGTGCCCAGAAAGACAATCATCATCATTAATTATAGGCATATTAACGGCGACGTAGCTTTGGTGGCCGCCAGCAATCTCAAGACTATTTTCCACCGGCGTCAAACTTTGACCCTTTTCTTCCAGATGATTATTGAAAAACAAAATAAGACTAAACACGACTAAGGTGGCAATGATAAAAATTAAAATAACTCTGACTGTTTTTTTTGTTTCCATAATAATGGGTAGAGACGGACGCTTAAAGATTAGGGCGGCGCTCTTGATAATTATTAATTTTTTCCCAAGCGGCGGCCGCTCGTAAAACAGACGCTTCTTGAGCCATCGGACCGATAAATTGCCAACCGAAAGGCAATTCCTGGCCGTCAATCTCGGTAAAGCCTCCGGGCACGGAAATAGCCGGTAAACCCGCTAAAGAAGCGCCGGCTAAATATATATCTTCTAAATACATCGCCAAAGGATTATTAACCTGCTCTCCCAACTTAAAGGCGGCATGGGGTGAAGTTGGCGTAAAAATGACCTCGACTTTTTGAAAAGCCTGAGCAAAATCAAGCTTAATAAGCTCCCTAACCGCCTGCGCCTTCTTATAGTAGGCCTCGGCATAACCGGCGCTTAAAGCGAAGGTGCCAAGCATTATTCTTCTTTTCGCCTCCGGACCGAAACCATGACCGCGAGTGGCTTTATAAAAAGACAAAAGATTGTCTGCGCCCTCTTCCGCCCGGCCCCAGCCAATGCCGTCAAAACGGGCCAAATTGGAACTGACCTCGCTAGGGGTAATAACGTAATATACAGGCACGCTGTATTGATTATAAGGTAAATCAAGGTTAATTATCTCTGCTCCTTCTTTTTTAAATATCTCTAAGGCCCTTATCGCCTCAGTGCGCAGGCCTTCATCGAGGCCATCCTCAAAATATGAGGGAATAACACCAATTTTTAAACCCTTAAAACCTTGACTTAAAGGTAAATGATAATCTCCAACGGGAACGGATAAAGTGGTGGCATCTTTGGTATCTCGACCGGCAATAAGCTCTAAAACCATGGCGGCGTCTTCAACTGTGCGCGTCAAAGGGCCGATAGTATCAGTGGAGGAAGTCATTGACAATAAGCCGAAACGAGAAACACGTCCATAACTAGGTTTTAAGCCAACCAGATTACAAAAACTGGCTGGCTGACGAATGGACCCGCCGGTATCAGTACCAAGGGCGAACAGACATAAACCGGCCGCCATTGCCGCCGCACTGCCACCGGAAGAACCACCAGGAACCCGGCTTAAATCCCAAGGATTTTTCGTCGGGCCGAAAGCCGAATTTTCCGTGGAAGAACCGTGAGCAAACTCATCAAGATTGGTCTTGCCCAGCATTACCGCTCCCGCTTTTTTTAACTTTCTAATAACGGTAGCATCATAAGGAGCGATATAATTCTCCAAAATTTTGGAAGCGGCCGTAGTCCTTAAACCCTTGGTCATCAAAATATCTTTAACTAGATAGGGGATACCGAGCAAAGAACCGCGCTCGCCCTTTCTCAGGCGCTCATCCGCCTCGGCCGCCGCCGCTAAAGCGCCTTTTTCGTCCACCAGTAAACAAGAATGAAGCTCAGAATCAATTGCCTGAAGGCGCGCCAAACAAGCTCTCGTTAATTCCAGAGAGCTGACGTTTCCCTTATCTAATTCTTGACGCGCTGACGCCACGCTAAACATCTGTCCGTCCATATTATAAAACTCTTTTTACCTTTAAAAGCCCCTGCTCTAACTTTCCTTGGCTCAAAGCCTGTCCGTTTTCTTCCACCTCCCAATCTTCCACGACATCTTCCCGCCAGATATTATACAAAATCGGCGCCAGGGCGACTGAGGACGTCTTTACTTTCTGTAATTGCTCAATATAGGCGGTGATTGCCGACAACTGGGCGCCATAAGACGCCAATTCCGCCGCGCTTAATTCTAAGCGGGCGAGATCGGCCATATGAGCAATATCGGCTTCTTTAAATTGCATAAAAGTTTAGAAAGAAGTTAGGGCGATTTTGCTAAAATAATTGCCTACTTTCAAACATTTAACTATAAAAATAATTATTGATACTCTTCTAAAAGATTTTATTGGATTAATTTTAAAAATTCCGTTTCGGTTAATATTTTTACGCCCAATTTTTCGGCTTCCCGCAATTTAGAACCCGGCGCCTCGCCCACCACCAAATAATCCACCAAACGGCTAACACTCTCCTGAGTTTTACCGCCCTTGGCTTTAATTTTATCTTTTGCCTCTTGTCTTGTCAAACTATTCAAGGAGCCGGTTAGAACAAAAGTTTTGCCGGCTAAAGCGCCGCTAGCGGGAAGAGGTAAAAGCAAGCTCAGACCGGATTTTTCAAATTTAGTAAATAAGGCCGCGGTCTCTTGGCTATGCCAGAAATTAAATAAACTGGCGGCGACGACTGGGCCGATATCAGCTAAAGCGGACCAATCATCAAGACGGCACTTCTTCGCTACCCTTAATAATTCTTGAGGACGGCCAATTGGGGATGACAAAAATTTAGATAAATAGACAGCGATGGTCTGGGCGCTTTCTTCGCCGATATGGGAAATACCCAGAGCAAATAAAAATCGAGACAAGGCCACCTCTTGACGCGACTTAATGGCCGCCACCAGTTTCTCCGCCTTCTTCTCCGCAAAACCGTTAAGACCAATCAAGTCTTCCCGACGCAAAGCAAAAATATCGGCCACATCTTCCAACAAGCCTTCATTGACTAATTGTTCCACTATTTTGGGTCCCAAGCCTTCAATATCTAAAGCCCCCTTAGCGACAAAATGTCCCAAGCGCCGCAACGCAACGGCATAGCAATTCTTATTTAAACAACGATAGGCAACGTCATCGCCTAGGCGGCTAATTTCAGCGCCGCAACGCGGACAATGAACGGGCGCCTGAATTACTTTTTCTTTGCCGGTACGCAAATTGGGCAAAGCCGCCACGACTTTCGGAATGACATCCCCCGCCCTTTCGACAATAACCGTATCGCCCAAACGCAGACCCAAACGTTCAATTTCATCTAAATTATGAAGCGTGGAGCGGCCAATGGTGACGCCGCCAACTTTTACCGGCTCTAAAATCGCCGTTGGCGTCAAAACGCCCGTGCGACCAACTTGCCAGACAACATCAATCAGCTTAGTCGTCGCCTGTTCCGCCGAAAATTTATAGGCCACCATGTAACGCGGCGCCTTACCCACCGTTCCTAAGCGCGGCCATAAAGACAAATCATCATATTTTACCACCACACCATCGATAAAAAAGGGCAACTTATCCTTATTTTTTTCCCAATACCGCTGAAAAACAAAAACTTCCGCCAAACCGTGGCACAGCTTATTATCCCTCACCCTCTTAAAGCCTAAAAGTTCGACTAATTTATCCGCCGCCGCGCGGCTAAGCACTATTTCTCCGCGTTCATAATCGCCGAGAATTAAGTCATAGGCGTAAAATTCTAAATGACGTTCGGCCGCTATTTGCGGATCAAGCTGACGCAGAGAACCGGCGGCGCCATTTCTGGTATTAGCCAGTAGGGGTTTGCCCTCAAGAGCATATTGCTTATTCAAGGCCGCTAACGTTTGCTTGCTCATGATTGTTTCCCCTCTGACCTCAATTACGCCCTCCGCTAAAAGATAAAACAAATTTTTTATATCTTTTTCTTTCAAACCCAAAGCAACTAATTCTTTTTCTGCCGGCTTAAAGAGGCGCAAAGGCAAGCTTTCAATCGTGCGCAAATTCAAAGTAATATCTTCACCAATCTGGCCGTCGCCGCGGGTAGCGCCTTGGACAAATATTCCTTTTTCGTAACGAAGATTGGCGGCCAAGCCGTCCAACTTGAGCTCGCAATAGTATAAAGATGACAGCGACTCTCCGCGCTCAGCCAAATAATTAATATTTCTCTTTTCCCAGTCACGCATATCCTCTTCAGAAAAAGCATCATAAAGAGAAATCATGGGACGGCGATGCGTTACTTTCTGAAATTTAGCTAACGCTTCCCCGCCCACCCTTTGCGTAGGCGAGTCGGCGCTAATAAATTCAGGAAATTCATTTTCTAAACGGAAAAGCTCCATCTTCAAACTATCAAGCGCCGAAACGGAAATACTTTCTCGGTCATAGACATGATACTGACGGCGATGATAATCAATCTCCTGCTTTAATTTCTCAATCCTATTTTTAGCTATTTTTTTATCCATAAAGTAAATCTGACTATCATATTATAGCATATCAAGAGCAACAAAAAAACGCCCTTTCCAGAGCGTTTTTCTTAAAAAACAAAAGATTATTGAGCGGGAGTGGTCGTTGGCGTCTGAGTGTTGGCAGCCCCGTTCTGACCAGTCGCCTGATTAATGAAACTGACGATTTCGGAAACCGCCTGAGTATTGGCATTGGTCGCCTGTTCTAATTGGCTTAAGCGGGCGCTGCTGGTGTTAATTTTAGTATTTAACTGCCAGAATAACATCACTAAAATACCGAGAATCAAGCCGGCAATCAAGGGAAAAATTAATTCTTTTTTCATATGTTTTTATATTGCTCGCGGCCAAGCGCTCAAGTAAGCGGCATCGGCTTAGGAGTGCTTAAATTTATTTTTGTGGTTGAGCGTTTTGGAGGCTGGCGTTAATAAAATTAACCACGCCGGCAACGGTCTGTGAATCCTTGGCAATCGTGGTCTGCAATTCGGTCATCTTCTTTTCTTGGCGATTGACCTGATAATACATGTAAGCATAGAGCCCCGCTAAGACCACAATGACTAAAATTGTCAGCAAGGGACCGACGAATGATTTTTTCATATTAGAGCGCGGGAAGCGCTGGCTCTCGCTAATGGAGCGAGATGGTCGCCGCTTCGTAGTTAGCATAATTATTTTTTATTAATTTATATTTAATAAAATCAAAAATACAAGACTAAAGACTGATTATTAATATTATAGCATAAGCTAAAAATGGAGGCAATATTAAAGTATATATTAAAGTATAAATAAAAAG
>MWDX01000022.1 GCA_002070735.1 Parcubacteria group bacterium ADurb.Bin115 | reverse complement strand
TGCTCATGATTTTTTGCTATGGCCATTGGGCGGTGTCTTGCCCTCTGAAAATGAAGAGGAGGAAGAGAATCAAGACGATGATGAGGAAAATGGAGATGATGGAGAAGAAAATGGAGATGATGAAGAAAGTCAAAATAATAATGATGATAATGATGATAATGATGATAATAATCAAGAGAATAATGAGGGTGGCAATGACCAGCCGTTTACTTTGCAACCGGGCATAAATAGTGATGGTTTGCAATACTTATGGTCATTTTCTGAATGCCAAGGAGACAGTACGGCGGAGATGATTAGTCACAAGACTTCTTTAGCTTTAAGCGGCGGCGGCGAGTGGATGGTCGGGCGCTGGGGTTGCGGTCGCCGTATTTCCTATAACGGCGCCGAAAATTTTCAAGTGAATTTGACGCCGGCTTTAAGCGGTTCAAATTTCAGTTTTGCCTTTCAGTATAAAGGTGACGATGACTATAGTCATCCTTATTTTGTTTTTAGAAATACTGCTGAAAATATCAGCTTGCGTTTTGAAATTTTTGCCACCATGTTTTCTTTTTCGGGTTTTCCCGGTTTAGACGGACGCTATAACGCTAACGGTTATATGGATAAAGCTTGGCACCAGGGCGTTTTGGTGTGGAATGCCGCCGGCGGCTACTGGGCTATTTATATCGATGGTCAAGAAATGTTTTTTCAAAATTTCAGCGGTCTTGGTCCTGATTTTGATAATCTGCAAATCGGCGCCTATGCCGGCGTGATTGTGCTTGATGAGGTTTCTTTATGGAACCGGGCTTTAAGTCAAGAAGAAATTATCGCTTTAGCTAATGCCCATCAGCCTTTTAATCCACAAGTAAGCAGGGAAGCGCCGCCGAACTTAACTTTGTTGCATTCCTGGAACTTTAATGAAGCTAGCGGCCACATTGCTCATGATAGTGTCGGCAACATTAATTGGGATTTGCCGGCAGGGGCTTTAGTGTATGATGGCTTAGACGGCAAGGCTTTGTCCTTTCCGCCCATCGGTTCGGTTTATAACTTAGAGATTCCGGCGATTAATACTAATAATTTTTCTGCCTCTTGGTGGTGGCAGAATAATGCCGTTTTGCCCTATAGCGGCCGTCTGCATCTTGATTTCA
The DNA here is from genome assembly GCA_002070735.1 of Parcubacteria group bacterium ADurb.Bin115. Lineage (GTDB taxonomy): Bacteria > Patescibacteriota > Patescibacteriia > Patescibacteriales > UBA12465. The sequence continues at coordinate 35,300 of MWDX01000022.1, read as the reverse complement.
ATCAGGGCGAGGAGAAATTAACGAGTTTGGCGCTTGATAATTGGCAACAGCGTTTATGGACGGAAAGAAACGGGGAATTTTTTCAAGAAGGGCATGAATTTTTACCGGGAGATAATCTGTGGCACCATTTGGCTTTAGTCTATGACGATTATCGCTATCGTTGGCAACTGTTTGTTGACGGTCAATTAAAGATTGATTTAGAGAGTCTGCCTTTACCGACTGGAGCTAAAATTGATAATTTAAGTTTCAGGAGTTCGGTAAATGATTATAAGATAGATAATTTTAAGTTATGGCAGGGAAGTTTAAGCGCGGATAAGGTTGAAGAAGAGTATTCAACTTTACCTTGAAATTTAATTTTTGTTGGGTTAATTTTGTTGGCTATATATAACAGGGAAGAAGATAATTCTTCCCTGTTATTTTTTATCCTTGTGAATAAAAGATCAGCTTTGGCGACTGGCTTGAAAAGAAAAGCCATGGTCTACTTATGTTTTACCGGAAACTTCCGTTGTTTGTCTTGATAATCACAGTATATTAGATTAGCTGTCAATACCTTGCCAAGAATCTTTAAAGATTGTACTAAAATTTGATTTTTTTTAGTATTTTTAGTACGATAAAGGTGTTAATCGGGGCAAGTAAGCGGCCGCTTTTTGGTGCTATTTGGCACCAAGAAGAGGAAAGTCCGGACTTCTCAAAAATGGCAGCGGATAACGTCCGCCAAGAGTAATCTTAGGGAAAGTGCCACAGAGACAATACTATCCACTCTCGGGTGGAGAAAGGTGAAAAGTGGCTTGATGTCCTTTTAGGGCGACAAGCTTCGGCCGCCGGTAACGGCGTGTCCGCGGTAAACCCTGCCGGAAGCAAGAGCAAAGCTATTCTTCATTGAGTGGTAAAAAGTAGCTCGCTTGACCCAATCGGTGACGATTGGGCTAGATAAATGGCCGCTCACGACAGAATCCGGCTTATCGCTTGCCCCTTTAACAATTTTAAATTACCGAATCATACCCAGGCTTGATGCGGTTTTAATATTAATATGAAAAAACCGGAACTATTCTTTAGTTTCTTGCTCGTGCCTTTAGATTACGTTCTTGTCGTTTTGGCGGCAATTTCCGCCTATCACTTGCGTTTTTCCAGTCTCTCCACCGATATCAGACCGGTAATTTTTAATTTATCCTTTGATAAGTATCTAGAATTGAGCGCCATTATCGCTTTAGTCTGGATTTTGGTGTTTGCTTTTTCCGGACTTTACAATATTCGCCGGCCGGACAATGTCGCCCGGGAACTGGCGCGGATAATTCTCGCTTGCTCTACCGGCTTGGCTTTAATCGCCATTTATATCTTTTTCCGTCGTGAATTATTTGATTCCCGTTTTATCGTCATTGCCGCTTGGTTTTTATCAATTATTTATGTGAGCTTCGGACATTTGCTCGTGCGCTGGCTGCAGCGTTTGCTTTTTCGCTATGGCCTCGGCACGCGCAACCTGGTCTTAGTTGGCAACAGCAAGACCACGGATAAGCTGCTTTCCGAATTTGCTTCCACTCCTCAGTGGGGCTATCGCGTCGTCAAGCGTTTACGTGATTTTTCCTTGGAAAGCGCGCAGGAATTAACGGAAATAATGCAAGCCCAAAGAGTGGATGAGGTCATGCAGAGCGACCCTAATTTAAGTAAAGCGGAAGCGCTGCGCTTGTATGATTTTACCTCCGAACATCATCTGGTCTATAAATACGTCGCCGATTTATTGGAGGTAAAAGTTCTGCGTACCGAGGTCAGCGATTTGGCCGGCATTCCGATTGTGGAGGTGAAAAAAACAACTTTGGACGGCTGGGGACGCATTTGGAAAAGATTATTTGATATTTTCGGTTCCGCTCTTTTAATTATTCTGTTTTCTCCAATTTTACTATTAGTTGCTTTGGCTATTAAGCTCGATTCCCGCGGTCCGGTTTTCTTTTCCAAGCGCGACGACGGCTCTTTCGTTACCAGAGTCGGCGAAGGCGGTCGGCCTTTCCACTATTTTAAATTCCGTTCCATGATTGTTAATTCCGACAGCATGCGCTACAAGGAATTGGCTGACAAAAATTTACGTACCGACGGCCCCTTGGTGAAGATTAAGGATGATCCGCGGGTGACTGGCGTTGGTAAGCTTATCCGTCGCTGGTCTTTGGACGAATTGCCGGAATTATTTTTGGTGTTTATCGGCAAAATGAGCTTGGTGGGCCCGCGTCCGCATTTACCGGAAGAAGTGGCTAAGTATGAGCATCATCATAAAAAAACCCTAACGGTTAAGCCTGGTATTACCGGGATGGCCCAAGTTTCCGGTCGCAGCGATTTGCTGTTTGAAGAAGAGGTGAAGCTGGATGTATATTATTTGGAAAATTGGTCTTTGCTTTTGGATATTTCTATCCTTTTAAAAACCCCTTTAGCGGTCTTAAAACATCGCCAAGCGGAATAACATAAAAAGATGAAAGTCGCTCTCATCCACGACCACCTGGCCCAAGCGGGCGGGGCGGAGAAAGTGTTAAAGGCGCTGACGGAAATGTTTCCGGAAGCGCCGATTTACACTTTACTGTACGAACAAAAGAATGTTGACAAAAATTTTGCCGGCAAAAAGATAGAAACTTCGATTATTCAGCGCTTGCCCGGAGGGGTTAGGCACTATAAGTGGTATTTATTTTTCATGCCGATGGCGGTTGAATTTTTTGATTTGCGCGAATTTGATTTGGTAATTTCTGATGCCAGCGCTTTTGCTAAAGGGGTGATTACTTCGCCCAATACTCTCCATCTCTGCTATTGCCACACGCCGACGCGCTATCTTTGGAGCGATGCCCATCAGTATTTAAATGAATTAAAATACAATAAGTGGATAAAGAAGATAATTTCTTTAACTTTAGGGCGTCTGCGTCTGTGGGATTACGCCGCCGCGCAGAGAGTCGATTATTTCCTTGCCAATTCCGCCACTGTTCAAAAACGCATCAGTAAATATTATCGTCGTGATTCGGAAATCATCTATCCGCCGGTTGAGACCGATAACTTTCAAATTGCCGATTTAAGCCAGCAAAGCCATCAAGAAAGATATTTTCTTTCGGGTTGCCGTTTGGCGCCGTATAAACGCGTTGATATTGTGGTTCAGGCTTTTAAGGCTCTGGGTGATGGTTTTAATTTAAAAATTTTTGGCGATGGTCTAGATTGGCCGCGTTTGCAGCGTCTCGCCGGAAGAGCGGCCAATATTGAATTTTTAGGGCGCGTTAGTGAAGACCAGAAGGCTGAGCTCTATGCCCACGCCTTGGCTTTCATTAATCCCCAAGAAGAAGATTTTGGCATTACCGCCGTGGAAGCGATGGCGGCCGGCCGGCCGGTTTTGGCTTATCGCCGCGGCGGCGCTACCGAAACTGTCGTTGAAAATGAAAGCGGCCTATTCTTTAACGAGCAGACGCCAGACGCTATTATGTCTTTGGTCCGATGTTTCTTGGAAGATTTGGATAGCGGCCGAAAAGTTTGGGATAGCCGGGCGATTAAAGCCCACGCCGATACTTATGCCGTTTCTGAATTCAAGCGCCGAATGTTTGCTTTTATCAAATCTAAACAAGCTTTAGCCTAATTATATGATGAGAATTGGCGTCGATATCCGCGTTTTGATGGATAAGCAATATAGCGGCGTTTCCGAGTATAGTTCAATCTTGTTGCGCACACTCTTGCGTCTTGATTTTGATAACGAATATCGTCTTTTTTATAATTCTTGCCGTGACGTCAGGGCGCGTATCGGTAATTTTGAGCACCCAAATTTGCTGATAAAGCGGAGCCGTTATCCTAATAAATTTTTTAATTATTGTTTACAGAAAGGGTTTGCTTGGCCGAAACTTGACCGTTTAGTCGGCGGGGTTGATATTTTTTGGTCGCCGCATATTAATTTCAGTAATTTTTCTCAAGAGACTAAACATGTTTTGACTATTCATGATATTTCCTTTTTACATTATCCTGAATTTTTTAGCTACCGCAAAAATTTTTGGCACCGATCTTTGGCTTTAAAAAAATTAGCCACTCGCGCCACGGCGATTGTGGCAGTTTCTGAAAATACCCGTCAAGATATAATTGAATTGCTTAAAATTGAGCCAGAAAAAGTCCAGACGATTTATTCTGGAGTTAATCCGGGCGTACCGATGCCGGGACCGGAAGAAGAGCGTAATTTTTTCCGCCGCCATGAGTTAAAAAAGAGATTTATTTTATATTTAGGCACAATTGAGCCTCGTAAGAATATTGTCGGGCTGATTTACGCCTATAATCGCTTGCGGGACGATAATGTTAATTTAGTTGATTTGCAACTAGTTTTGGCTGGGGGCAGCGGTTGGCGCAACCGTCCTATCTATCGCGCTTGGGAGGAATCTCCCTATCGCCGTGATATTAAGTTTTTAGGATATGTCTCAGCCCGCGAAAAGGAACTTTTATATCGAAGGGCAGAAGTTTTTATTTATCCTTCATATTATGAAGGTTTTGGCTTGCCACCGCTTGAAGCGATGGCGCGCAATTTGCCGGTGATAACTAGTAATGTTTCTAGTCTGCCAGAAGTCGTTGGCTCGGCCGCTTTAACCATTAATCCCTATGATATTAATGAAATTGCCAAAGCGCTGGAATTGGTGGTTACTGATAGCCAGGTAAGGACGCGATTAATTAAAGCCGGACAAGAGCAGATTCATAATTTTTCTTGGGAAAAGACGGCAAAGCAGTATTTAGAATTATTCAAAAGTCTATAAGAGTAAAGGAGATAAGTCGGATTGAGGCCGGTTTTTTTAATTTTAGTGACGGCAAAAGTATGAAAAAAAAGAAACTTAAAATATTGGTAGCGATGTCGGGCGGAGTGGATTCTTCGGTAGCGGCCCAGCTATTAAAGAACCAGGGACATGAGGTCGCCGGTGTTTTTTTAAATTTTTGGAAGGATGAAGCCGATCCTCATAAGAGTGCAAACAAAGATTGCTCTGGGGAATCTTTGCGTGATGCTAGAAAAGTAGCGGCTAAAATCGGTATTCCTTTTTTTACCTTAGATTTTGCTGCTGAATTTAAGAAAGTGGTCGTTGATTATTTCCTGGCTGAATATGAAGCTGGTCGCACGCCCAATCCCTGTGTCGTCTGTAATAAGCAGATTAAAATTGGTTTGCTGCTTCGCCAAGCTTTGTCTTTAGGCTATGACGCTGTTGCTACCGGCCATTATCTCAAACGTCTTGAGCAGAACGGGGAGGTAAAAATATACAGAGCCAAGGATAATTATAAGGATCAATCATATTTTTTATATACTTTTAGCCAGTCAGAGATTAAAAGACTGTATTTTCCTTTGGGTAATTATACTAAGTCGGAAGTGCGCGCCTTGGCCGCCAAATATGGTTTGCCAACTGCCAGCAAGGCGGAAAGTCAGGACCTTTGTTTTCTTAAGGGTCCGCATAATAATTTTTTAAAAAGACATCTAAAATTAAAGCCGGGGCCAATTAAAAGACAAGAGGATGGTCAAATTATTGGCGAACATCTCGGTCTTCCTCTTTATACCGTCGGGCAAAGAAAGGGGATTGAAATCGGCGGCACCGGCCCTTATTACGTGGCGGAAAAAGATAGAAAAAATAATATTTTATGGGTGGTGCGTACTTGGGATGACAATCTCTTGTATCGTCGAGAATTTACCATCAAACAGGCAACCTGGATGGATAAAAAACGGCCATCATTACCTTTATCTTGCCGCACGGTTATCCGTTATCGCCACGATGCTTGGCCGTGCATAGTGACAGCTGGAAAGACAAGAGGTGAATTAAAGGTTATACTTAAAAAAGCGATTAGAGCGGTAACACCGGGGCAGAGCGCTGTTTTTTATCAAGGTCGGCGTCTTTTGGGGGGCGGTGTGATTCAGTAATTTATTCTCTTTAGAAAAAGAAAAGCCCCAGGTGGTAAAACCACAAGGGGCTCGATTAATATCGCATCACTTTCGTGGCGATATTTTTGTAAATGAAGAAGGGCATAAGCTTAAAGATTTTTTCTCGCTTATCCCATTTTTTCTTTGATCTAACTCGGTCTTGCGTGGAATCGGGGCAGAACCACGAATCTTCAGGATACTGCTCGATTTCTTCGCAGACACGAATTTTAATATCCTTCCCAGCTTCGCGAACTGCCCGCTCGACATCTCGGAGAGCACGGGGGAGATGGGGTTTAGCGGCAACAATTAAAATTTCATTGAATCCTTGTTGCTCCGCTAATTGAACGACTCCTCGCGCAATCCGCCAAGTCGACGGTGGATTTCCTGGGTTTTCCTTAACACGTCTCACCTCAATGTCGGGTTCGATACGAACATCGAGTTGGGTATAAATAGAAATATGAAGCTCTTGTGCCTTTCTTGAAGCGATCTGAGCGATGCGCTGGTTGGAAAGGGTGTGAGAAGGAGCCCCGAATGCGAAAGCCACAATCACGGTTTCCAAGGTTAACCTCCTTAATTAAATTGTTAAAAGAATTAATTATAATAACATAAATTATACAATTAGTAAATAGCAGAAAAACCAGCATTTTTGCTGATTTTACTAGTCTTGCTACTGAATTTTGTAAGGAAAATTTTGCGTTTTCCCACTTGAAATTTTTAGCGAAATTTTGGTGCCCAGAGCGGGAATCGAACCCGCATGGCCTCTCGGCCGCGCGATTTTGAATCGCGTTCGTCTACCAGTTCCGACACCTGGGCGATTATGGACTTAAGTATAATAAATAAATATTTGATTGTCAAAGGCTTTGTTTTACGATATAATAAAAAAGAACTAATCGATATTTTCTCTTTTTTTACTAAAATTGCTGTTTTTAGTATGGCCAAGATTATTGCTATCGTCAATCAAAAAGGAGGGGTGGGTAAAACCACCACCACTGTTAATTTAGGAGCCTATTTAGCGGAAGCCGGAAAATCTGTTTTGTTGCTTGATTTAGATCCTCAGGCTAATGCCACTTCTGGTCTCGGCATTGAGTATCAGAAACTTGAAGACGGTATATACGAAGCGCTGTTAGGGCAGAAGAGTTTAAGTTCCGTGATTAAAAAAACCTCTCAAGAGCGCTATCATATCGTTCCGGCCACCATTGCTTTAGCCGGCGCCGGTATTGAGATGGTGTCTTTGGAAAATCGCGAATTCCGTTTGGCTTTGCTTCTGGAAGAAATTAGAGCAGATTATGATTATATAATCATCGATAGTCCGCCCTCTCTGGGGTTATTAACCGTTAATAGCCTGGTCGCCGCTGATGCCGTTTTGATTCCTATTCAAAGTGAATACTATGCCTTAGAAGGATTGGGCCAGCTTCTGGAAACAATTAATTTGGTTAAAGACAATTTAAAGCCTAACTTAGAGATCATGGGGGCGGTTGTCACCATGTTTGATCGGCGCAATAAATTGTCAGGCGCGGTCTTAGAAGAATTGAATAAGTTTTTCCCCGGTAAAATTTTCAAATCAGTAATTCCGAGAAGTGTTAAGTTAGCCGAGGCGCCGAGTTACGGCCGCAGTATTCTTCATTATGACCCGAAATCAAGAGGAGCTAGGGCTTATGAGGAATTGGCGCAAGAGGTAATTGCTCTGGAGTCTAAGGCGCTTTAATTATAAAAGACATTATCATCGCCGCCGCTAACAAGGGGAAAACTCAAGAAATTTCCGAGATTTTTAAGAATTCTGGATTTAACCTGCATCGGCTCCGATTGATAATTTTATTGATCCGGTCGAAGCTAGCTGGGCGGGTAGAATCATAGATAGGCATTTAATCAAGCTTTACAAATATTAATATCTAGATATTCAATATAAATCATATGGCGCAAGCTTTGGGTCGGGGCCTAGACTCCCTTATTCCTAAAAAAAATTTCGAGGCGGTTTCTTCTAATAATACAACCAAGGAACCGCTGGCGGTATTGTCCGACACTGATCGCGTTTTTCATGTTGACCCGGATAGAATCGTCATGAATCCCTATCAGCCTCGTCATAATTTTAGTGAGATTACTTTACAGGAACTAATGGCTTCAATTAAAGAACACGGCATTCTTCAGCCCTTGGTGGTTACACGCCAAGGCGATAGTTATGAACTGATTGCCGGAGAAAGGCGCTGGCGTAGCGCCAAAGCTTTAGGCTTAAAAGAAGTACCGGTAATAATTAGGGAAGCGAGCGAACAAAAAAAGTTAGAGTTAGCTTTGATTGAAAATGGGCAGCGTCAAGACTTGGGTTTAATTGAAGCCGCCCGCGCCTATCGTCGCTTAATGGATGAATTTAACCTCACCCAGGAAGAAATCGCTAAAAAGGTCGGCAAGGCTCGTTCTACTGTCGCCAATATTTTACGTTTATTGGAATTACCGGAAGAAATCCAGCACGCTTTAAGCTCCGGACGCATCAGTGAGGCGCATGCCAAGTATTTATTGGGTATTACCAGTCCTGGCCAACAGATGGTTTTATTTAAGAAAATAATCAATCAAAATTTGACAGTTGCTCAGACCAGCGCCGAAACGAAACGCTTAGGCGGTACCAAAGCTGCCCGTATTACTGTTAATTATGCCGATCAAGATAAAGAGGCCAAGTTGCGTTCTTTTTTTGGAACTAAAGCTAAAATTATTCGTTCCCGCCACGGCGGACGGGTGGTATTGGATTTCTATAGTGAAGAAGAATTAGGGAACATTATTGACAAAATAGAAAATATATAATATAATCAGTTAATTTTTAAATTACTCAGTAAATAAAAAATTTAAAACTAGAGACCGAAATATCGGCCTCTTTTTATTTTTTAAAACAAGATTTTACTTCTTTGACAAGATTGCTGGCTCCGCTTAAAATTGCTATAGTTTAAAGATAAAAAAGGCTTAATTTTTGTTTAAATGTTTGTCCATCTCCACAATCACACCCATTATTCCTTATTAGACGGTTTAACTAAGATTGATGAATTAGTTAGCCGCGCCAAGGAAGAAGGTTCTAATGCCGTTGCCATCACTGACCACGGTGTGCTTTATGGCGCCATTGAATTTTATCAGAAGTGCAAGAAAGCGGGGGTGAAGCCAATTATCGGTTATGAAGCCTACGTGGCGCCGGCTTCCCGGCATGATAAAAATACGCGCGCCGATGGCCGCAGTTATCATCTAATCTTGCTGGCTAAAAATGAGACCGGTTACAAGAATTTAATCAAATTGGTATCCTTGGCTCATTTGGAGGGTTTTTACTACAAGCCGCGCATTGATTGGGAACTTCTCACCCAATATCATGAGGGCTTGATCGCCCTCAGCGCTTGTTTGGGCGGGGAAATTTCTCAGCATATTTTAAACGGAGAGGGGGAAAAGGCAAAAAAAAGAATTAAGGAATATAGTGAATTATTTGGACCAGATAATTATTATCTAGAAATAATGGATCATCCCGAGCTCGAGGGGCAGGAAAAAGTTAATAAGCAATTAATCGCTTTTTCCAAAGCCCTGGGCGTGCCTTTAGTGGCGACTAATGATGTTCATTATTTTAGACCGGAGGATGCCGAAGCGCAGGATATTTTACTTTGCCTGCAAAACAAGAAAAAAATTGATGATATGGACCGCCTGCGGATGATTGGCCACGGCGATTATTCGATGCGGCCGGCGGTAGAAATGGAAAGGGCCTTTGCCCAGGTGCCGGAAGCAATTGCCAATACTGTGAAAATTGCGGAAATGTGCAATTTGAACATACCTTTAGGAGAAATTCAGCTTCCTTTTTTTGAAGTGCCCGAGGGGTATGATGGTAATTCCTATTTACGTTTTCTCTGCGAAAAGGGCTTAGAAAAAAAATATGGATTAATAAAATCAGGTGAATCATACGTTTTGAAAGAGGGCTCTTTTTTACCGGGGGATTTAAGCTTGGAGAAGATATTGGAGCGATTAAATTATGAATTATCAATTGTCGCCCAAATGGGTTGGTCCGCCTACTTTTTAATCGTGGCTGATTTCGTCAACTGGGCGAAAGATAACAAGATTGTTGTCGGTCCCGGTCGCGGCAGCGCCGCCGGTTCTTTGATTTGCTATCTTACCGGTATTACCAATCTTGATCCTTTGCGCTATGATTTGTTATTTGAGCGTTTTTTAAATCTGGACCGTATTTCCATGCCTGATATTGATATGGATTTTGCTGATGCCCGTCGCGGTGATGTTTTAGATTATGTCGGCCGGAAATATGGACATGACCACGTGGCTCAGATTATTACTTTCGGGACGATGGCGGCTAGAGCGGCGGTGCGCGATGTCGGCCGGGTGCTGGGTGCTCCTTATGATTACTGCGATAAAATCTCCAAGAGCATTCCGATGTTCACTTCTTTAAAGAAAGCTTTGGCGGAAGTGCCGGAGCTGAAAGAAATGTATCAGAATGAGCCTGAGGCAAAGCGTATTTTGGATTACGCCCAGCGCTTGGAAGGGGTGGCTCGTCATAGCTCCACTCATGCTTGCGGCGTTTTGATTACCCCGAAACCGCTAACCGAATACGTGCCCATCCAATATGCATCTTCGGCTGACAAGAGTATTATTTCTCAATATTCCTTGCATCCGGTGGAGGATTTAGGCTTATTGAAAATGGACTTTTTAGGTTTGAAAAACCTGACTATTATTGAATCAGCTTTAAGGATTATCAAAAAAACCAGAGGCTTGGAAATAGATATTGATAAATTGCCGCTGAATGACGAATCTACCTACCGTCTTTTCCAACAAGGCGAAACAACCGGCGTGTTCCAGTTTGAATCGTCAGGTATGAAACGCTATTTGCGCGAGTTGAAACCGACTGAATTTGAAGATATCATCGCGATGGTGGCTCTTTATCGTCCCGGACCGATGGAGTGGATTCCTGATTATATTAGCGGCAAGCATGGAGAGAAGAAAGTCTCATATCTTCACCCCAAATTGGAGCCGATTTTGGCCAGGACTTACGGGGTGGCTATCTATCAGGAACAGGTGATGCAGATTTCTCGGGCTTTGGCCGGTTTTACTCCGAGTGAAGCCGATATCTTGCGCAAGGCTATGGGGAAAAAGATTCCCGCTCTTCTCGCTGAACAAAAAGAGAAATTTATTGACGGTTGTGTTAAAAATGGAATTTATAAAGAACTGGCGGAGAAGGTATTTTCTTTTATTGAACCTTTTGCCGGCTATGGTTTTAACCGCAGTCACGCCGCTTGTTACGCGATGATTGGTTATCAGACCGCTTATTTGAAAGCTCATTGGCCGGTGGAATTTATGGCGGCCCTGCTTACCTCCGACCAGCATGATAGTGATCGGGTAGCAATTGAAATTGAAGAATGTCGGAGTATGGGCATTAAGGTAATGCCCCCTGATATCAATGAATCATTTGATTCTTTTACAGTGGTTACTGCCGGCACTAAAGAGAATAGGACCGCGGGCGCCAATGAAAAAGTAGATACCATCAGGTTTGGTCTTAATGCGATTAAAAACGTGGGCGAACATATTGTTGAGGTTATTATTGCTGAGCGCAAAGAGCGTGGCCCCTATAAGGATATTTTTGATTTGTTGGAAAGGGTTAATGATAAAGATCTAAACAAGAAGTCTCTGGAGAGTTTGATTAAAAGCGGTTCTTTAGATAGCTTTGGCGAATTAGGATTTCTGTTATCTAATTTGGAAAGATTGCTTCTGTTTAACAAGGAAAACAGCAAACAGCAAGAAAGCCGCCAAGCCAGTCTGTTTGCGGCCGCGCCCCAGTTTATTAATCTCTCTAGGCCTCAATTACTGCCAGCAGAACCTATTGCCTCAATTGATAGGCTCTCTTGGGAAAAAGAACTACTCGGTCTTTATATCAGTGATAATCCCTTGTCAATGTTTACCCAATATCTGTCCGGCTTTAGCCTGCCTTTATCGCGCTTAAAAAATCATCGCAGAGATGATTATTTGGTGGTGGCGGGAGTGATTACTAGTTTAAAAAAAATAATTACCCGCAAGGGTGAATCAATGTTGTTTGCGAAGATAGAAGATCAAAGTGGTAGTGTGGAATTATTGGTATTTCCTAGTCTTTTAAAAATCACGAGCAGTTTGTGGCGGGATGGTGGTCTGATTATTGCGCGGGGACGTTTGTCGGAAAAAGATTCAGATTTAAAAATATTAGTCGATCAGGCCGGATCTCTGTCGCCCGCTTCGCCGCAATCTTCAATTGATGAATTTAAGAGAACCTTATTGGCGTCTAAAATAGAAAATCATTGGCGCCCCAAAAATAACGGCGATTGGAATAAAAGTCAGTCACCGTCTTTTTCCGCTACCCCCCTATCGCCCAGGCGCGCCAACATTGAGATTGAACCAGCTCTTCGTTTGGTTTTTAAGCAGGCGCCTGATGCCGCTCAGCAAGCAGTGCTTAAAGAATTATTAGCCAGTTATCCTGGCGATAACCCTGTATATTTTCGCGTCCCCGATGGTAAAAAAGATAATATTTTAAAAATTTCTGCCACCGTTGATAATTCAGAAAAATTACGCGGGGAACTAAGAGCGACTTGTGGTTCTTTTGTCCAAGTGGTGGAGCCGGAAAGAGCGTGAAACGGCAATCTTATTTTCCCTGGATTGTGAGCTCAAAAAAAATTTGATATAATAAAAAATAGAGAATTGTCTTGAATTAAAGCGGTATCATTATTTTTAAAACCGGCTTGTCCGGAGGAAACAAGCTTATGCCTAAATTAAAAAAAGAAGCCGATAACAAACCGGCCCTTAAAAAAACGCGTGCCAAGCGCGTTGTTAAAAAAGAGAAGCCTTTGCCTAAAGCTAAGCCCATCACGATTGATGTCATTGCCGATGATGAAGATGTTTTAACTCGGCATCCAGTGGAAGAATTGCCAGCGGATAATTTTGAAGAGAGGGAGAGTCTGGATGTTCAGAAAAAATTCTTTTCTGATTTAGTGGCCGAGATGAAAGATAAAAAACAAGCCCCAAACTTATCTACTTCTTTACCTGATAATAAAGACTCGGCCAGCAGAAGCAGAAAATCTTTACATCTTTATCGTCGTATCGCTTTTCAGTTTATCGCTTTGACTGCAGTTTTTCTAGTAATTGTGGCCTATTTTTTTCTTCCCAGTTTAAAAATTTCCTTACACCCCCGCGCGGAAGTCATCTCTGATTCAATCTCCTTTAACATTGTTCCCGCTCTTGATAAGCAAGCCCCGGCTGTCGCTAACAGCCGCAGCTTAATTGGTCGTATTCAGAGTGTTCCCTTGAGCGCGGAAAAAGTATATGAAGCTAGTGGTGAGGAGATATTAGGCGAGGAAATTAACGGGGAAGTAACTTTACATAATGAATATAGTAAAGCTCAGCCTTTAGTTGCTAATACTCGTCTGCTTAGTCCTGATAATAAGCTTTTTCGTTTAAAAGAAGCGGTAAATATTCCGGCCGGTGGTAAGGTCAAGGCACAAATTTACGCGGACAAGGTGTCGCCGGAAATGGCTATCGGACCGACCCGATTCACTATTCCCGGTCTTTGGCTAGGCTTGCAAGATCAAATTTATGCTACCAGTGATGAGGCTTTTGAGTATAGCCATAAAGTCAAAAAATATGTGAAGCAGCGCGATCTTGATCAGGCTATTAATGATATTAAATCTATTTTAGCGGCTAAAGTAGATAATAGCCTCGCTTCTTTTTACAACGATCACGAATCTCTAGCTTATTCTTTAGATGATAGTAATGCGAAAATTGATTTGGGCGCTAAATTAGGGGAAGAAGTGGCGGAATTTAAGGTTTCCGCTACCAACAACCTTACCCTCGTTTCTTTTTCCAAAGAGCAGGCAGAAACACTGGTAAAAGCAAAGTTAGCTTTCTTATTGCCAGATGATAAAAAACTTTCCGCTTTTGATAGTAAGGATATTGCTTATCGCCTTGATGCTTTTGATGTTGACACCGGGACAGCGACGGTTACCGCCAGTTTTAAGGGCTTGATGTCTTTACGGACTGACGCCAATATCATTGATCGCCGCCAGTTAGTTAATTTGAATGAAGCGCAAATTGCTGATTATCTTCGTTCTTTCCCCGAAATTGAATCTTATGAACTTAAATTTTTTCCGGCTTTTATTAAACGCGCCCCTAGTTTGGCTGACAGAATTAAAATCACCGTTGAATAAGGGGTTTTGATATTTTTTTCCAATTAAAAAAGACGCTTTTACTAAGAGCGTCTTTTTTTGATAGACTTAAAACAGTCCTAAAATTTTATGATTTCTTTTGATTTTTAAGAGACGCTGGCTCTTTTTTTAGTATGGCTAAAGCTTGATTTAAGCTAACATTATCATGAATCAGAGCACTAATAGCCATGCCTAAAGACATTGCTTCTTTTAGCGGTCGTTGATGGAGATTGCGTCCGATAGCCATGCCGGCAGCGCCGTTTTTAAGTTGTCTAAAAAGATGCTTTAATAAATCTTCCGCTTTTTGTCGGCCACCACCGACGCAAATTACTCTTGTTTTTCCGGCGGCCCTTATCACCTCTTTAAAAGCAGCTGCTTTAGTCTCGGTGTTAGCGGTCTTATATGGATATTTAACCTTAACAAAATCCGCCCCCAGACAAGCGGCCACACCCGCGCCGCCAGCGATTAGATGGACGTCATCTTCATTTTTGATTTGCGGATGACGAGGATACATCCAGATGATTGCCAATAAACCGGCTTGGTGAGCACTGTGAATCATTTCTGCCGCTTCTTTAAGCATTTGCGCTTCCTGATTGCTGCCGAGATAGACAGTGTAGCCTAAACCCACGATCTTCAAGCCACTTTGTCTTTGAAAACGGATAACATGATCGTTCTTGAGCCAAGCGCCGCTGTATAGATTATCTTGGCTGCCGGAGAGCGGACTTTTGCCGTTGACTTTGAGGATATAGGGGAGGTTTTTATAGTCTTTTCCGTAAGTGGCAAGCAAGCCGACATGAGCCGCTAAAACCGCCCCAGGAATTTGGCTGGCAATGGCAAAGAGATGTGCCGGGGAAGCATCTTCAGGAGTAATGCCTGGACCATAGAAGTCGGCGTTTAAATGTTCGACTTTCTGGTCGCCGGCAAAAAGAAAAAGGCGGCCACAGCCACGGGTAGCGAGTTTAAGATTTTTTAGATAATTATCTCGCTGTTGTTTGGGGACGGATAAGGGAACACTAAATTTAACCATATGATTTTTTTATTTAAAAACTAAAATGATTATGCTATAATCAAAATATTCTTAATTATAACACATTTATGAACAAGAAGCCTAGAGAGAATAAAGAAGCTGATTTAGAAAATTATGAAGATTTAGAGGGTTTGACTTTGAAAAAGATGAATATAGGTTTATGGTTGTCGCTTCATCGCCGCCAAATAATGCGTATCTTCATAATTATTTTAATAATAACGGCGGCTCTTTCTTTCGCTTATTCTGCCTATAGTTATCTTTATTATTTTCTGTACGGTCGCCAGGCGGACACGGAATTGTTGCATAATTTAACGGACAATCAAATTAATAGTCAGGCCTATCGTGATCTTAATGCCCCCAAAAATCTCGTTGTCGGCGACATTTCTGTTTTTTCTGTTCAAGGAAAATATGATTTTTTAGTACCGCTGGAAAATCCCAATGCTCGCCATTATAGTAATTTTCGTTATTGCCTAGAAAATAGTGACGGCGTCCAGTTACTTTGCGGCGATTCCTTTATTTTACCCGGTGCCAAGAAATATCTTTTGTTGCTCGGTCAAGAACTGGAGGAAAAGCCAAGCAATCTTCGTTTGGTTGTGGTTAACATGAATTGGCAGCGTTTAAATGCCCATGATATTCCCGATTGGAATAGTTATTTTAAAAACCGGGCTGATGTGCAGGTGTTAGATAATAAATATAGCCTTACCGGGAGCGGCGATAAAAATCCTTTTCACTCCCTACAATTTACTGTTAAAAATAACACTCCGTATCATTTTGCCACCTTGCCAATTGATATTATTTTGTGGAACGGTGCGCGGATAGTCGGGGTGAACGCTTATAATTTAGAAAATTTGTTGTCCGCAGAAACACGTTCCGTCACTTTATCCTGGCCATCAGGGGGTGAGCGCGTTAATAAAGTGGAAATTATCCCCGATGTTAATATTTTAGATCAAAGCGTCTATTTTCCTTACCGCGGCGAGATTATTCCCTAATGTATGTGGATGAAAATCAGACTATATTTAAAAGAAATGGATTGGCTTTTGCTGGCGGCGGTAGTGTTGCTGGCTTCTTTCGGTTTAATGGAAATATATAGCGTCGCTTTGGGTCAAGGCAGTCTCAATCTTCTTAATTTTTATAAGCAGCTAATTTTTGTCGCCATCGGTTTGGTGCTTTTGTTTTTTTTTGCTTTTGTCGATTATCGTTTTTTAAAAAGCCTGCGCCGCTATCTCTATTTTTTCGGGGTGACAGTTTTGGTGGCGGTTTTGATTTTCGGTTCCAGTATTCGCGGTACTCGCGGTTGGTTTGATGTGGCCGGCTTCGGTATTCAGCCGGTAGAAATTATCAAAATCATCCTCCTTATTTTTTTAGCCGGTTATTTTGCCGACTTGGCGACCAAAGTTAAGACCTGGCGGCATTTGGTAGTTTCCGGTGTTGCGGCCGCTTTTTTGATGTTTCTGGTTCTTATGCAACCTGATTTTGGTTCCGCTTTAATGTTAGGGGCTATTTGGTTGATAATGGTAATTTTAGCCGGTTTCCCCAAAAAATATTTAGTGGCTATTTTTGTTTCTTCTTTACTGATATTTATTTTGGCTTGGTCTTTTTTCTTTAAAGATTATCAGCGTCAACGTCTTTTGACTTTTTTGAATCCGGGCAACAATTCTTTAGTTGAGGGTTATAATATCTCTCAAGCAATTATTGCGGTCGGCTCCGGCTCTTGGCACGGCAAGGGGATGGGCCTAGGTTCTCAATCACAGTTGAAATTTTTGCCGGAAGCGCAAAATGATTTTATTTTTTCAGTAATTGCTGAGGAATTTGGTTTTTTGGGCGTAATGGTCGTACTTTTGCTTTTTTCTCTGTTTTTTAGTCGCTGTCTGGCGGCGGTCAAACGTTTGCCCAACGATTTCAGTATTTATTTTGTTCTAGGGGCGGCGGGCTTGATTTTTATTCAAATGTTTATTAATATTGGTATGAATATTGGCATTATGCCGGTGGTCGGTTTGTCGCTTCCTTTTATTAGCTACGGCGGGAGCTCCATCTTCTCCTTATTTATCCTTACCGGTATTATTGAAAATATTATTATTAAATCAAAAATTAATTATTAGCCGCCGCTGGCTGACAGAAAGCGTAGCTAAGGCGAGTTAAAGGAAAGTATGCAATTTAAATTATCAGCTGAAATTAGGGAAAAAAATGAAAAATTAGGTCAAGGCGATCTAGCCGCTGTCTTATATGGGAAAGGCTTAGAAAGTACTATTTTAAAATTAAATTACAATACTTTCACTAAAGTTTTTGCAGAGGCCGGCGAGTCAAATTTAATTACTTTAGAGCTTAATAAACAAGAATTTCCAGTATTAGTCAAGGCTGTCCAAAAAGATGTTTTAAAGGGCAAATATTTACATATTGATTTTTATAAAGTTGATATGAAGGCTAAAGTGAAAACGGAAATTCCTTTAGAATTTAGAGGTGAATCGCGAGCGGTTAAAGAGCTTGGTGGTGTTTTTTTGGTTAATATCAACGAGGTGGCCGTTGAGTGTCTGCCGAGCAATTTAGTCGATCATATCGATGTCGACATCTCTGGCTTAAATGAGTTTGGCGATGCTATTTATTTACAAGATCTTAAATTACCGGAAGGCATTGAATTGATGCATGAAAGCAACGAGGTTATTTGTATAATTGAAGAACCGAAGAGGGTGGAGGAAGAGGTTCCGGCCGCTGAAGTGCCGGCGACGGAAGCAACGACCGCCAAAGAAGGGGAAGAAAAGACGGAGGATAAAAAGACGGAGGATAAAAAATAGACTTCTATTTTTACGTCTATGGAGGATGGAGGTAGAAAATATTTATCTAAAAAGGGCAGGGCGATTCTTATCTCCGCCCTTTTTATATTGGTCTTCTCTGGTTTAGGCTTGTATTATCTAGTTTTTTCCCCTAATTGGCAGTGGCTGTCTTTTTTGGACTCTTCCTCCTCCCCAACCAGTACAGAGGTGCCATTAAGAGACGAGGCGGTTGTGGAAAATGATGACGGTTGCGTCGATTGTCCGATTAGTTGGCTAAATGGCTTGCCGGTGGCCAATGAGAAAGAGGCCTCCGCTTTTCCGGTAGCGGTGGTAATTGATAATGACGTGCTGGCTCGGCCTCAGAATGCTCTGAGTTTGGCTTCTTTGGTTTATGAAGCTCCGGTGGAGGGGGGTATGACTCGCTATTTAGCGATTTTTCCCGCCAATATCGATGTGAGCGCGGTCGGACCAGTGAGGAGTGCTCGGCCATATTTTGTTGCCTGGGCAGAAGAATTAAGAGCGTTGTTTATCCATTGCGGCGGTAGTCCGGAAGCTTTGGATCTTTTAAAATCGGCTAATTTGTACGATTTAAATGAATTTTATAATGGTAATTATTTTTGGCGGGAGACATCAGTGGTGAGAATGGCACCGCATAATGTCTTAACTAGCGGCGATAATTGGCGCTCCTATTTAAGCCAGCGCGGTTTAGACGAAAAGAAAGCTGATTCTTGGCTTTTTAAGAAGGAAGTCAAACCGGAAAAAACACCGGAACCGAAAGATATATCTTTGCGTTTTAGCGCTAATTTTCAAGCTTTGTGGCGCTATCTGCCCGAGTCTAACAGTTATCAGCGTTATTTTAACGGCGTAGAAAGTCGCGATTTAGCGGGCTTGATTCAGGCTAAAAATGTTATTATCCAAAAAGTCGAAAGCCGAATTTTAGATGTTGCCGGTCGTTTGGCCCTGGATTTAGAAGGAGAGGGCAGGGCGGAGATTTGCCTGGATGGTATTTGTCGCTCCGGTTTTTGGCGCCACCGTCCGGGCGAGCGTACTCGTTATTATTATGATGACGGCGCGGAAATACAATTAAATCCAGGCATAACCTGGATTGAAGTAGCTGACAGCAATACTCACCTTGAATAATCTCTTATTTATCAATAATAATAAATCTGGTCCGACCACTCAGGTCGGCTTTTTTTTGGATATACTGGGGCAAGTAATATTTTTTTGCCTCTTTAACTAAGGCGGCGGCTTGATGGGGATTAATTTCCATCATGAGCAAGAGGGGGCCTGATAGTTTCAAGGTTTCTATTTGTTGAAGGAGTCGGCGGTATAATTCTAAGCCGTCTTTTCCTCCGATAAGAGCTAATTTGGGTTCGTAGGCAATACTCGTTTCCCGCGCTTTCTCGGCGGGAGTTAAATAAGGGAGATTAGCGGCAATAAATAAGGGTGAGCGGCGGTTAATTTGTAAATATCGGCGCCAAGGCTGGAGTAAGTCACCGCTGCGGAAAGAAATTTGTGACTTTAAGTGTTGTTTTTTAGCGTTCTTGACGGCGATGGCCAAGGCGGCAGGGGAAATATCGCTAGCGCCGAAATAGCAACGGCCATGACGGGAAACTTCTTTACTTTTGAGGTGGTCCGCGATGGCGATAATTAAAGCCCCGGAACCGGTGCCAAGGTCAAGAAAGATTTGGCGGTTATGGCGCTTCTTTTGGTAATAGTCAATCGCAGTCTCCACTATAATTTCGCTTTCCGGACGGGGAATTAAGACGGCCGGAGTGACTATCAAAGAATGTTTGTAAAAGTTTTTTTCGCCCAAAAGATAAGCTAAAGGGCGGCCTGTTTTTAATTGTTCGAATTTTTTGGTGAATAACTTGGTTTCTTGATTATTTAATTTGTATTCGGGGTGGGCGATTATCCAGCTGGAATCGCGTCCACAAACAAAAGCCAGGAGGCTGAGAGCTTCCCGGCTAAAAGATTTGGCGGTCGCTAGATATTGCCCGATATTATTCATATCTTTTATTCGCGGCTGGCTTTTTTTACGGTTTTTATTACCTCTTCCAAGTCGCCATCCATCAGGCTGCTTAAATTGTGCCATGATTGGCCGATACGGTGGTCGGTCATCCGATCTTGGGGGAAATTATAGGTTCTGATTTTATCACTCCGGTCGCCGGCGCCCACTTGATTTTTGCGGGCGCTGGAATTAGCGGCTATTCGCTCTTCTTCTTGGCGCGCCAAGAGACGGGAACGAAGAACCTGAAGCGCTTTTTCTTTATTTTGATGCTGTGATTTTTGGTCCTGACAGCTAACAATTAAACCGGTGGGCAGATGAAGAATGCGGACAGCGGAGTAGGTGGTATTAACGCTTTGGCCACCAGGACCGCTGGCACAAAAAGTATCAACCCGAATATCAGTCGGTTTAATTTCAATATCAACCTCTTCCGCTTCCGGCAAGACAACCACCGTGGCGGTGGAGGTGTGAATACGCCCTTGTTTTTCTGTTTCGGGGACGCGTTGAACCCGGTGAGTGCCGGCTTCGTATTTTAGAAAACCGAAAGCCCCCTGTCCTTTAACCGCAAAAATTATTTCTTTAAAACCGCCGCTGCCAATAGCACTAGATTCAATCATTTCTGTTTTCCAGCCCCGGCGTTCGCAGAAGCGGACGTACATGCGGAATAAGTCGCCTGCAAATAGGGCGGCTTCATCGCCGCCGGTACCGGCTCTAATTTCGATAATGGCATTTTTGTGGTCGTTTGGTCCTTGCGGGTGGCATTCTTCCTCAATTTCTTCTTTTATTTTTTCCAACTGTTCTGTAAAAGAGCTTAACTCGGCTATGGCCAGATCTTTTAAATCTTCATCAGTTTCCTGATTGATGATATTATTATTGGCGGCGATTTCTTTAATTAAACGCTCCTCTTCGTTAATAAGGTTAATTAAATGCTTCAGGGCGGCATGTTCTTGGGAAACTTTAATCATAGCCTGGTGATCTTTAATCAGTTCCGGGTCTGATAATTTTTGCTCTATCGCCGCAAATTTTTCCTTAATTTCTTCGTACATAGCCGTTTAAACAAGCAGCTCCTGATTATCTTGCCTAAAAATTAAGCTGGATAAGCAGGAGCTGATTGTCTTCTTTATAATTCGTTATTTTTTCTTGGCGTTCAGAGTTACCTGAGCAATTTTCTTAATGTCTTTAGTCTTAACCACCACTTCTTTATTGGCCTTAGCCTCGGCTCTAGCCGCTTTCTTCACTTTCTTGCCTTTTTTACCAGCGCCAATACTAGTTTTAGCCGCCACCCTGGCGCTAAATTTCTCTACCCGGCGCGCGGTGTCAACTAATTTTTGCTTACCAGTATAGAAAGGATGGCAAGCGGAACAAAGCTCTACTTTGATTTCGGGAACAGTGGATCCGGTTTCAAAGCTATTGCCACAGACGCAAGTGACTACGCAATTTTTGTGATATTGAGGATGGATGTCTTTTTTCATATAAATTAAGGGGGCTGGAATTGCCTCGCATATTTTCTTAATTGGCGGTAAAGGCGCAAAAAAAGAAAATCAATTTTTTCTTTAGTATTTCCACAATATCATAACTTTAAAAATTAATCAATACCTGTTATACTGACTACAGATTATTTGCATCCTTTTATCTTTTTTATGAATAAAGTAGCTAATATTGCCAAAAATACTTCTTATTTGACGCTTGCCTTGATTATTCAGAAATTTATTTCTTTTTTTTATTTTATCCTGTTGGCGCGTTTTTTGGGACTCCATGCTTTAGGCCAATATTACACGGCCATTTCTTTTACTACCGTTTTTGCAATTTTAATCGATTGCGGTTTTAATAATGTTTTGATTAGGGAAGTGGCCAAGGATCAAAGCAAGGCTTCAGATTGGCTCCAGAGCGTGCTGAGTATCAAGCTATGGCTGGCGCTTGGCACTTTTATTTTTGCGCTTATCGTTGCTTCGTTTGCTTATGACCAAACCCTATTTGTTTTAATTATTGTTTCCGCGTGCTCAATGGTGCTTGATGCTTTTACGAGCACTTTTTTCTCGGTTGCTCGCGGTTTTCATAATTTAAAATATGAAAGCATTGCTTCGGTTGTTTTCCAGCTTATCGTGTTAATTTTTGGTTATTTAGCTCTGTTAGCCTCTTGGCCGCTGTGGCTTTTATTATCCGCTTTAGTGGCCGCCAGCCTGTTTAATTTTACTTATTCGGCTTTTATTATTAAACGCCAGTTTAAACTTACCATCAGACCACGTTGGGACGCGGCTAAGGTGAAGCGGATATTTTTAATTAGCTGGCCCTTCGCTCTTTATAACGCCTTACAAAGATTGTTTACTTATCTTGATTCTTTGCTTTTAGGTTTTATCGCCGGTTACGCCCAAGTTGGTTTGTATCAAATTGCTTTTAAACTGATTTTTGCCCTGCAGTTTTTGCCAATGGCCTTTACCGCCTCTTTATATCCGGCAATGAGTACTTATTGGCAAGATAATCGGGAACAGTTAAGGATTTCTTTCGAGCGGGCGATTAATTATTTGATTATTATTTCTTTGCCGATTATCTTTGGCGTTTTTGCCTTAGCCGACAAGATTGTGCCTATTTTTAAGGCTGGTCCGGAGGCGATTTGGCCCCTGCGTCTTTCTATTGTCGCCCTCTTTTTTATTTTTCTTAATTTTCCGGTGGGCTCTTTGCTTAACGCCTGCGACCGCCAACGGCGCAATACTGCCAATATGGCGATAGCGACGGTAATTAGCGTGGCGATAAATCTCTTTTTAATTCCCCGCTGGGGCGCCTTGGGTGCTAGTTTTACCGTCTTGTTCAGCAATGCTTTAATGTTGAGTTTGGGCGCTTGGTCAATGCGGGGTTTAATTGTATATCGACCGCGCCAAAATTTTAAAATTCTGTGGCGTTCTTTTCTGGCGGCCGCTTTAATGGCTGTAATTATCTGGCAGGGTAAAGCATATATTCATGTCTTTTTGGCTATAGCCGGCGGCGGCGTGGTCTATTTTTTAGCTTTGATGGCTTTGGGGGCCTTAAAGAAGGCGGATATAAACAGCGTCATTAATTCTTTTCGACGTTCCTAGCTTATGAAAATATTATTAGCCACCCTTGAATATCCTCCCCAAATTGGCGGTGTTGCTAGCTACTATGGCAATCTTATCCGTCATTGGTCGCCTGATGATGTTTGGCAAGTGGTCGATAACTCTCAAAATTTACTTCTAGCTTCTCGGGGAATATTACCGTGGCGGCGCGCTTTATTAACTTTAAGAAGAGCAATAAATAAAAATAAACCCGATTTTTTGTTTCTCGGTCAGATATTGCCTTTAGGAACTGTGGCTTGGGTTTTACATTATTTTAAACCTTTGCCCTATGGTATTTTTTTACATGGCATGGATTTAAGTTTTGCCCTACGTTCTCGGCGTAAGCGTCTTTTAACTCGTTTAATTTTACGGAAAGCACGTATAATCGTCTGTGCTAATTCTCGCGTTCAAAAAATATTGCTAAATTTCTATCCCGCCGCGGCGGCAAAAGTGGTTTTAATCAATCCTGGCGCTAGTGCCGGCAAACCGGTGGAGGAGATAAAAGATAGATTAATTCAAGAATATGGATTAGCGGACAAAAAAATTATTTTTTCCATGGGGCGCTTGGTCAAGCGCAAAGGCTTCGATCAAGTAATCGCCGCTTTAGCGAAAGTGCCGGGAGAAAATTGGCGCTATCTCCTTGCTGGCGACGGTCCGGAAAGAGAGGCTTTACAAGCTTTAGCCACGGCTAGTCCGCAAAGCCAAAAGATTATCTTTTTAGGCTCTTTAGGAGAAGAAGAAAAATGGTCTTGTTTAGATTTATGTGATATATTTATAATGACTTCCCGAGATTTAGCGGGAGATTTCGAGGGCTTCGGCATTGTTTATCTGGAAGCTAACTTAATGGGGCGACCAGTGATTGCCGGTAACAGCGGGGGCGTGGGCGATGCCGTGATTAATATGGTTAACGGCCTGGTGGTAGATTCTGAAAATCAAGAAGAAATTGCTGAAGCTATCAATCAATTGCTGGCCTCAGACGATTTGAAGAAAAAACTTGGCAGACAAGGAAAGGTGAGGGCGGAAGTTGAATTTACTTGGTCTAAACAGGCGGAAACTCTTCGTCAATATTTATCTTCCCTGAAAAACTTATGATTTCTATTATCATCCCCGTTTATAATCAAGCTAAAAAATTGTCTTTGACCCTGGCTAGCATCGCCCGGCAATCACTGAGCGATTGGGAAGTAATTGTGGTTAATGACGGTTCCAGCGATAATCCAGAAGCTGTCTTTGCTGATTTTTGTGCGCAGATTAAAATTGATAACCGTTTTATTTTTTTAAGTCAGGAAAACCAGGGAGCGGCCGCCGCGCGTAACCGTGGCTATCAGGAAGCTAGGGGCGAGTATCTGTTTTTCTGCGATGCGGATGCCGATTTACAGCCAGACGCCTTAGAAATTATGCTTCAGGCTTTAGTGGATAATCCGGCGGCCAGTTACGCCTATCCTTCATTTTTTTGGGGCAAGAAGCTGTTTAAAGTCGGACCTTTTAATGCCGCTCGTCTGCAAGCCGGTCCTTATATTCACACCATGGCTCTTATTAGAAGAAGTGATTTTCCCGTTAACGGTTGGGATGAAAGCCTCCGTAAGTTTCAGGATTGGGACTTATGGTTAACAATGATGGAAGCAGGGAAGCAAGGGGTTTGGATTGATAAAGTGTTGTTTAAAATTACTCCTGGTGGTAGTATCAGTTCTTGGCTACCGTCTTTTGCTTACAAATTATTACCTTTCTTGCCGGCGGTAAAAAAGTATCGGCGGGCAATGGCGATAATTAAGAAAAAACATGTTTTGGCGTAAATTCTCACTTCCTAAAAAATATTTTTTTCTCTTTTTGCTGTTATTGGTTTTGTTGGCAGCTTTTTTAATTTGGCGTTTTTTCGTTCCTAACAAATATGACTATTTGCCAGTCCAAGCGGGTGATTGCATTTTTATGGTCGAGACCGCGCTTAATCCCGCCCAGCAATATCAGGGATTATCTCATCGAACCTCTTTAGATGCGGATAAAGGTATGTTATTTTTATTTTCTCCAGCCGCCGACAAAACTTTTGTAATGAGAAAAATGAATTTTCCCTTAGATCTTATCTTTATTCGCAATCATCGCATAGTTAATTTATATCATGAGGCGGCGCCGGAAGGGAAAAGTCCGGAAACCTCTTATCATAGTGGCGTGCCTGTTGATGCTGTTTTGGAAATTAAGGCTGGACGCAGCCGCGATTGCCACTTGGGTGTAGGCTCCGAAATAACTTGGTAGGCTATGAATTTATTTAAAGTAAAATCCCCATATTTTTTTATTTTCAGTTTGATAATTCTGGTTGAACTTTTGTCTTTTACTGCTTATTTTTTACCTCAACTGCAAATATATTTGTTGATAACCGCTTTTTTGGCGGTTTTTTTCTTAAGTTTATCTTCTTTAGAATCGGGTCTCTTGGTAGCTTTAGCGGAATTGGTTATTGGTTCAAAAGGACATCTTTTTTCCGCCTCTATCTTCGGCGTCTCCGTATCGTTGCGATTGGTAATTTGGTTGGCATTAATGTTGGCCTCCTGTATTTTTATCTTCCGTCGCGGCTTCCCCACAGTATGGCGGACCAAACTGTTTAATTTCTCCTATTGGCCTTGGGTGTCAGTTTTAGCCGCTTTTATTATCTTAGCTTTTGTTCATGGTTATCTCCGCGGCAATGGCGCTAGCGATATTTTTACCGATGGCAACGCTTGGTTTTATCTTGGACTTTTATTGCCGACGATATTAGCCTATTCCCAAATTGACGACAAACAAGAGCAACGCTTGCGAGCCGTCTTTTTTACGGCTATTTTTTGGTTGAGTCTGAAAACCTTGATGTTGCTCTTTATCTTTTCACACAACATCAGCATCATGCCCGATGTTTACCTTTGGATTAGACGGAGCGGCGTCGGTGAAATTACGGCTATGGGCGGTGGCTGGTATCGTATTTTTATCCAGTCGCAAATATATATACCCATTGCCTTTTTTCTTTTGCTTTGGCCGTCTTTAGACTTGAAAACCAAAAAAAATCCCTATCTATTGATAATTAGTCTCGCTGTTTTGTTGTCAGTAATTATTATTAGCATGTCGCGCAGTTTTTGGTTGGCCTTCGCCTTCACGGCAGGAGTGATGGCGGTGATAAGTTTTAGGAAGAAAATTAGTTTATATCTAAAGGCTTTAGTCTATACTGGTGCTGCTTTGGGCTTGTCTTTGTTGTTGATTTTAGTGGTAGTGAAATTTCCGTATCCGAATCCTCAGACTGGCTTATCAGCGGCGGCATTAAGCGCCAGACTAGATTTCAGTAGCGGGGAAGCGGCCATATCTTCTCGCTGGTCTCTTTTACCTAATTTATGGCAAAGTATTAACGATTCGTTGTTTTGGGGCAAGGGCTTCGGCGCCAGTGTTTCCTATTTTTCTCAAGACCCGCGCGTCCTCTCTCTAAATCCAAGCGGCTGGTATACGACTTATGCCTTTGAATGGGCCTATCTTGATACTTGGCTGAAATTGGGATTATTCGGTTTAATCGCTTATTTTGCCTGGCTAATCGTTTTGATTGTTGATTTGCTTAAAAAAATGCGGGAGCATGGCAAGATGCTGCCAGCGGCAATTTTGGCCGGGTTGATATTTTTAATGGTAGTCAATATTTTTACCCCTTATCTCAATCATCCTTTAGGTTTCGGCTTTCTGATATTTTCCTCTTGTTTTATCAAAAAAAATCCTTTATAATTCATACTAATTGTCGCGTCCGGCCTTATTGCCCAAGGCGCCTTAATCTTTAATTTCTAATTTATGTCTGAACAAATTATTACTCAAGAAGGTTATGATAAATTACAGGATGAGCTCAATTATCTAAGCTTAATCAAGCGTCGAGAAATTGCCGAAAGAATCGAACGCGCCAAAGATTTGGGCGATTTGAGCGAAAACGCGGAATATAGCGAAGCTAAAGACGCGCAAGCTTTAAATGAGGGCAGAATTTTAGAAATAACTAATATTCTCAAAAATGTCACGGTGGTTAATAATGAGGGCGGACACGAAGATGTAACCATGGGGTCATGTGTTACCGTTAAATGCGACGGCAAAGAAAAAAAGTATACGATTGTTAGCTTCAATGAAGCCGATCCAATTAATGGCAAAATTTCTAATGAGTCTCCTCTGGGGGTGGCTTTCTTGGGTAAAAAGAAGGGGGCTATCGTTCAGGTGGAAACACCGCGAGGAATCGTCGAATATAAAATTGTAAAAATAGATTAAAATATATGTCCGCAGAAAAAAATCTGGCGCCAGGCAGTGAAAGAGAGGAGCGTCTAAAAAAGCTTGAGGCTTTAAAAGCTGCCGGTATTAATCCTTATCCAGCAAAGAGCCAACGTAATTATAGTATTGCCCAGATTTTTTCTGATATGGAAAAATTAGAAGCCAATCAAACAAAAGTTATAATTGCTGGCCGTTTGCGCGAAGTGCGTGGCCACGGCAATTTGACTTTTGCTCATCTTGAAGATGCTTCCGGTCGCATCCAATTAGCTTTTTCCCAAAAGGAATTAGGCCATGAAAGCTATAAAAGGTTGGTCAAATTAATTGATAGCGGCGATTTTCTTGAGACTGCCGGCACCATTTTTGTCACCCATAGTGGTGAAAAAAGCTTAATGGTATCCGATTGGAAGGTGTTAAGCAAGGCGATTGCGCCTATTCCTAATGCTTGGTATGGCCTAAAAGACGAAGATGAGCGCTATCGCCACCGTTATTTAGATATTTTATTAAACCCCGAAATCAAAGATATTTTCTATAAAAAAGCCAAATTTTGGGAAGTTACTCGTGATTTTATGAAGCGCCACGGTTTTTTAGAGGTGGAGACTCCAACTTTAGAAACTACCACCGGCGGCGCTGAGGCCAATCCTTTCCGCACCCATCATGATGATTTTGATTTAGATGTTTTTTTACGCATTTCCGTAGGCGAGTTGTGGCAAAAGAGATTAATGGCAGCCGGCTTTGAAAAAGTTTTCGAAATTGGTCGCGTCTATCGCAATGAAGGTTCTAGCCCTGATCATCTGCAGGAATTTACCAATATGGAATTCTATTGGGCCTACGCTAATTACGAGATGGGAATGAAATTAACCCAGGAATTATATCAAGAAATCGCTTTAAAGGTTTTTGGTAGAACGAAATTCAGCACTAAGGGCATGGAATATGATTTGGCCGGTGATTGGCCTAAACTGGATTATCGGGAAACTGTTTTAGAAAAGACAGGGATTGACATCCTTAAAGCCAGCGAAGAAGAAATAAAATCTAAATTAGACGAATTACAAGTAAAATATGAGGGCAATAATCGCGAACGTTTAATGGATACTCTTTGGAAATATTGTCGTAAAAGCATGGCTGGTCCGGTATTTTTAGTCAATCATCCTAAATTAGTCTCGCCTTTATCTAAAGCCAAGCCCGAAAACCCTGAATTAACGGAACGTTTTCAAATTATTATTGCCGGCAGTGAAGTCGGCAACGGCTTTTCTGAATTAAACGATCCGATTGATCAGCGCCAGCGTTTTGAGCTTCAGCAGAAACTGATAGACAGGGGCGACAAGGAAGCGATGATGCCTGATTGGGAATTTGTGGAAATGCTTGAGCACGGTATGCCCCCGACTTGCGGCTTTGGTTTTGGCGAGCGTTTGTTTGCCTTTATGGTGGACAAGCCGGTGAGAGAAACGACGCTTTTTCCTTTAATGAGGCCGAAAAGGGAGGAGATGGAAAAGAAAGATTCACCCTTGAAAAAAAATAAGTAATTGATATAATAGCCGTATCATTGAAATGGCTTTAAGTAATTAGGCCATTTTTATTCGGGGATCGTCTAATGGTAGGACAACAGGTTCTGGTCCTGTTTATCGGGGTTCGAATCCCTGTCCCCGAGCAGTGTAGATTAAGCGAGGTTAAAGCCTCGTTTTTTCTATAATACTCGCTAATTTTTGGCGGTTTTAACTTAGCTAATTCCGCATTAAATTTTTCTGCATTATTTTTTATCGGTAAAAGCCAATTATGATAAGAAATATTAAGGTTTTTATTAATTATCGTTCGGTTTGAACCTAAAGAAACAAATAATTTTTTTTGTTTTTCGGGCTACTTTTTTCAAATTCTTTTAAGGCGTGAGCGCAAAATCTAAGTTGTGCGCGCTAAAGCTTTTAATGGGGAATTATATTACTTTGTATACATCTATTGACTTAATATATACAAACTACTATACTTTGTATACATTATAGATTAAATAGATACAAACTATGAAAAAAGTAGAAATAGGTAAAAATACACAACAAATAACTGGCTATAAGGCCTTTATTCCTAATAAATTTCCTCCGGAAGAGGGATTTTCTTTTGATTTTTCAATACTTAAAAAAAATGAACAAGCCACGAGATTATTAGGGAAATTGGATGGTATTACTAAACTTTTACCCGATATCGATTTTTTTCTTTGGATGTATATACGAAAAGATGCCGCTTCTTCTAGTCAAATTGAGGGAACTAAAGCTACTATGGTTGACGCTATTGAGGCGGAGGCAAAAATAAACGCTAACGTCCCACAAGATGTTGATGATATTTTGCATTATATTAAGGCTCTAAATTATGGCATGAAAAGAGTAAAAGATGATGATTTTCCAATCTCCCTTCGTTTTATTAGAGAGCTACACTTAAAATTAATGGACAAGGCTCGTGCTACTCAGTTTTCTGATCCAGGGGAATTTAGAAAAACTCAAAATTGGATTGGCGGCACTCGTCCTGATAATGCTCGTTTTGTTCCACCACCAGTTGAAGAAATGAAAATAGCCTTAGCTGATTTAGAAAAGTTTTTATATTCTGATGAAGAGATTTTAACCTTAATAAAAGCTGGAATAATTCATGCTCAATTTGAGACTATCCATCCTTTTCTAGATGGCAACGGCAGAACAGGAAGAATGCTTATTACTTTTTATTTATGGAAAGAAAAATTTCTAGATAAACCAGTTTTATTTTTATCTTCTTATTTTAAGCGCCATCAGGAATTATATTATGAAAAATTAAGGGCCTATCATAATGGGAATGTATTTGATTGGGTAGATTTCTTCTTAGATGGAGTTATAGAAATAGCTCAAGAGGCGATTGTAACTGTAGAAAAAATTACTGAACTAAGAGATAAGGATACACAAAAAATACAAAAATTAGGAACCAGAGCATCAGAAAGTGCTGTTATTATTTTACCGAAACTCTATGGACAGCCTATTGTAAACGTTTCTAATGTTCAAGAATGGACTGGCTATACCAGAGCTGGGGCTCAAAGAGTTATTGATCGTTTTGTTCAGATTGGAATTCTCTCTAAGAAAGATAAAGATGTTAAATATGGGCAATCTTATATATATAAAAAATATATAGATATTTTTAGTAAAAATGATTAGTATAAATTAATAAAATTTTTAAATATTTAGGAATAGTGTGTATTGCGATTATCTGCGATTATCGTCATCTGTATAATAATTTATGCCGTAAGTATTTAATTTATAAAAATATATGTAATCAATAACTAGGTTTTATAAATCTTCCGTGACTTGTTCGTCTAATAGTTCTGATTCTTTTTCAATACAATCAATTAGAGGGTTTAAGACATCAGCTATATAAGACTCCGAGGCTAGAAAGTTCATATAATCAAAAACAATCTCAAAACTCTTGAAAGTGCCTGCGAGTTTCTTGAATTGACGGTTATAATCCAATAATTTTCCCTTGATTTCCAATTAAAAACCCTTGCAGATTTAATATTTTGCTGATACATTTTGACATAGAAATAGTGGTTAATTATTAGCTAAAGTTGGGAAACTTTATTTTACAGCTAATTTTACCACTATTTTTGTTTTATCCACCACACTAATTATTATAGAGCCAAAAACCCTGCCAAAAAACGAAACCCTGATTCGAAACCCTGATTCGAAACCCTTGCGCCCGTTTTCATAAAGTTGTATAATTTAGATAAATTTAAGATAAATGAAAAATCAAGCGATAATAAAGGAGTTATAAGAAATTTTTAACCAAGCTTTTTAGTCGTGTTTTTTAATTTAATATAATAACAAAACAAAAAAATTAGATTAGCGAAATTTACGTTCAGGGAGCTGTCGAACTTCTTGGATCAAAAAACTTTCTGGTCTAATTTATAAAATTATGAAAAACTTTTTAAAAGAGAAAATGTTTAAACGAACGCTGCTGGGAATGGCATTAGTTATAGTGGCCATCGGCGGGGTTTTTGTTTATCAGGCGAACGCCGCTATCACTAATATCACCGTAACCGCTCCTAATGGTGGCGAAGTCTGGAGCGGACATCAGGATATTACTTGGACTGAAGTTGGCGATGTTAGCACAGTGGACATTGTTTATACCACTAATAATTGGCAGACGTCTACATTAATTACAGAAGGAATTGCCGCCGGTACTCGAACCTTTGATTGGGATACCAGCTCCGTAGCCAATGGCAGCAATTATCTTATTAAAGTTTACCGATCAGATAATGTTAACGTTTATGACACGTCTAATGCCGTATTTGAGGTTGATAATGTCAAACCGACCGTTGAATCAGCCACCGCTGTCCCTAATCCGGCGAAAGACGAGGAGGTGACTGTTACTGTCGTCTTCAGCGAGACAATGGATACAACTGTCCCCCCGGTTGTCACTTTGACCGGCTTAGCCGGTGACGATTATACCGTTACCCAATCCACATATACCGGAGATACCTGGGTTGGCACCGTCACCCTCACTGACGGAAACGAAGATGCGACTGGAAATATCAAGGTTACTACCGCTCAGGATCTAGCCACTAACGTCATGCTTGATAACACGACGGCCGGTACCATTGATGTCGATACCTTAAATCCTACATTAAATACTATAGTCTGGACTGATGTCGATGCCAGTACCGCTATCAGCGGCACCGACACCCTGACCGTCACCTTTAGCGAGGCGATGGATACGGCCACATTAACCACAGCCGACCCCGTTGCTTTAGCCACGGAATTGGGTCTCTCAGCCGGAATCTTCGGCGCGACTGGATTTACCGCCACCTGGAATACCCCGACTAACACCATTCTCACAATCACCCTGGGAACGGAAACCACGATTGTGAGTGGTGCTACATTAAATCCGACTGATGGAGTGACTGATGTAATCGGCAATGCCGATGCCACCGCCGATCCAGTAGCGATCACTGATAATGTCAGACCGACAGTTGAATCAGCCACCGCTGTCCCTAATCCGGCGAAAAACGAGGCGGTGACTGTCACTGTCGTCTTCAGCGAGACAATGAATACAACTGTCCCCCCGGTTGTCACTTTAACCGACTTAGCCGGTGACGATTATACCGTTACCCAATCCACATATACCGGAGATACCTGGGTTGGCACCGTCACCCTCACTGACGGAAACGAAGATGCGACTGGAAATATCAAGGTTACTACCGCTCAGGATCTAGCCACTAACGTCATGCTTGATAACACGACGGCCGGTACCATTGATGTCGATACCTTAAATCCTACATTAAATACTATAGTCTGGACTGATGTCGATGCCAGTACCGCTATCAGCGGCACCGACACCCTGACCGTCACCTTTAGCGAGGCGATGGATACGGCCACATTAACCACAGCCGACCCCGTTGCTTTAGCCACGGAATTGGGTCTCTCAGCCGGAATCTTCGGCGCGACTGGATTTACCGCCACCTGGAATACCCCGACTAACACCATTCTCACAATCACCCTGGGAACGGAAACCACGATTGTGAGTGGTGCTACATTAAATCCGACTGATGGAGTGACTGATGTAATCGGCAATGCCGATGCCACCGCCGATCCAGTAGCGATCACTGATAATGTCAAACCGACCGTTACCTCTGCGACAGTCGGATCAGACCCCGCAGGTCCAGGGGTTGCAACCATTACAGTTGTATTCAGTGAATTAATGGATACCGCGACTCCCCCAACAATTAGAATAACAGGGCTTGCAACGAATCCTTACACGGTGACGCAATCTTCTTATACTGCAAATACCTGGGTGGGGACATTTACAGTTTTAGATAATAATGAAGCAGCAACAGCCACTATAACCGTATCTGGTGCCAAAGATGTTGCCACCAATACAATGCTTGCAGATAATACCGCAGGAACATTTGGAGTTGATACTATTGCTCCGGTTATAAGTAACGTAAATGTTGATAAAACGGCTTATCAAGCTACGTTAGATCCAATTGTAGTAGTAACAATTGTTGAAAATAATACTGCTGATACCGTAAAGGTAAATGGTTTTGATGCCACTGAGACAGCAATACCCGGGACCTGGACATACAGCCTTACTCATGGAGGGGTGATAGGAAGATATAGTTTATCCATTGATGCCGCCGATATAACAGGAAATACTATACAACAATTTGCTACTTCTTATGATGTAGTCGCTGATGGTGCTCCTGCTGCCCCGGTTATTGCTATCACTAATCCCACGGCCGGCGCAACTTTATTAGCTACAACCACTTTGACTTTTACTACTAATTCCGGAGCGACAACTAATGCCCAAGTCTCTATCGACGGAGG
Source organism: Parcubacteria group bacterium ADurb.Bin115 (assembly GCA_002070735.1). Lineage (GTDB taxonomy): Bacteria > Patescibacteriota > Patescibacteriia > Patescibacteriales > UBA12465. The sequence goes on along the minus strand of MWDX01000022.1, from coordinate 1,800 downwards.
CGCATATACGGCTGCTACGACTAATGCTAATCCCGGCACTTATGTTTTAGATACCACCTCCCTAGCTAATGGCAGCCACACTTTAAGAGTTAAAGACACTGTTTCAGGTTTAACCGGTTATAGTGATTATGTTACTTTCCTTGTTTCTAATGCTTCAGATACCACCAGCCCTCTCTTTGTCAGCCAAGTTCCGGCCGCCAGTTCGACTAATGTCAGTATTACCCCCGATGATTTATATGTCAGCTTTAATGAAGCTTTAGATCCGACGACCATCGGCAGCACAACCGTGATGTTATGTTTAGTCGATGATCCGACCTGTGCTACCCCGGTTAATATCGGTTCGCCGATGTTGATGGAAAACCAGAAAATGATCAGGCTCGGTGGTCCTAATTTGATATTAGATAATGCCACGTCTTATTGGATTAAAGTCACAACCGGTATCGCCGATTTAGCCGGCAATCATTTATTAGCTGATTACGGTTCACCTACCACTTCGCAATTTACCACCGAATCCGCTCCAACCGGCGCTTTAGCCGTGGATAATATCAGTCAGATCAGATATTGGGGCGTAGCTAACGGTGGCTATGATAATGGCTGGGAATGGGTTATGTCTGCGACTATTCCGACTAATGCCAACCATTTCCATCTCAAATTTGCGGATTGGACCTCGGGCGGCAATACTTTGCCGGTTGCCGGCAATATGAAATATTGGTCAGAAGAGATTACGTCCGGTTTAAGAGGCAGCGCAAGCAATCCGGTCTTTATTACCGCCGCGAACACTTATCCTGATGATATTATCTTAAATATCGATAATAACACCTCTCCGAACGCTCCCGGGATGCAAACTAAGATTCATATCCAAGTCCAAATTCCTAGTGGCCAAGCTGGCGGTTCCTATAGCACCAGTTACGGGTTAGAAAATTAATTTTGGTATCGGCTGGCGTTCGGTTTTGAATCGGCGCCGGCCGGAATAATTAACTAATCTAATAATTATATGAAAAAAATACCAATTTTAATTATCTCTTTAGCACTGTTATTATTTTTAGCGCCATTAGTTTTTGCCGATGAGATTACCGGCACGCTCGGCGGTAATGGTTTTGTTTCCGGTATCACTGGTGGCGTTCCTAATGATCCGGTGGCCAGTCCGGCCAGCGGCCACTCCGCTTCTTCCGCTTTTTCAGTCAGTTTAACTGCCGCCGATTCTACTAGCATCCGCTATACAACCAATGGTTCAAGTCCTTCCTGCCCGTCAACTGGCACTCTTTATTCCGGTGCGATTACGGTCAACGCTTCCCAAACCATTAAGGCTATCGCTTGTTATGGTTCGACTAATTCCGTCCCATCCAACGTGGTTTCTTTTTCTTATACTATTTCCAGTAATAGCGGCAGCCATAGCAGTGGCGGCGGCGGAAGTTATGTTGTCCCTTGTACCAGTGTCAATTATGGTCCTTGGCAGACTTGTAACGGCTCCATTCAAGTTCGCAGCGTTTTAAGCCAGTCGCCGTCCGGTTGTTCTTTAACCACCGCTCAACAATTAGCGACTACGCAAAGCTGCACTTTAACGGTGGCTCCTATCGTGGCTCCAGTCAGTACTTCAACCCCTTCCGTTCCGGTTATTACTGCTCCGGTCAGCAATGTTTTAACCGATATTGCTTCCGAGGCCATAATATTAAACACTCGGGATAAGGGCCAATTACTCAATCATCTTGGTAATACAGCCGATTCCACTCAAGAACGGGCAGGATTAATACAATATCGGACAATTCTCGGCTTAGACAAAAAGCTCACAGCTGATGAGAA
>MWDX01000021.1 GCA_002070735.1 Parcubacteria group bacterium ADurb.Bin115 | reverse complement strand
ATCCACCTGTTTGGGATTAAATTTAACCCCTCCTTTAGCGCCCCCATATGGTATATCCGCTAAAGAATTTTTCAGCGTCATCCAAAAAGCCAATGACTGCACTTCGTCTTCACTAACTTCTGGGTGAAAACGAATACCACCTTTACCAGGACCTAAATCATGGCTATAGAGAATACGCCAAGCCGGATATTTGTTACCGCCGACCTCTAACTCGGTTTTTGACACCAAAGCTGGCTTGCTTAGTAAGGCTAAATCCTCAGAACTAATTCCGTCTAATGAAGCCAAGGCTTGTAATCGTTCCAAATTATCTTGAAAGATACTCATATATTTAAAAGTAACCTATTAAAACGGCCGCTGTCAAAGGCGGCCGCTTTTCTATTGATTAAAGATATTTTTCTAAGTCTTGCTTAAGTGCATCTTGGCTGCGCATCCCGATAAATTCAGCTACTACTTGCCCGCCCTTAAACAACTTCATGTTGGGAATGCTCTGAATCTGATATTGAATCGCCAACTCTTGATTCTCTGGATTTTCTGTATCTACTTTGGCAATCTTAATCTTACCCTCAAGTTCACCGGCTAATTCGTCAAGAATCGGAGCCATCATCCGGCAGGGCATACACCAGGGAGCCCAAAAATCGACCAATACCGGAACATCACTTTTTAAGACCTCGGCTTCAAAATTATTTTTTACAATGTCCACCACTTTGCTCATAGATTTATTAGCGGCCATTACTCTAAACGGACCGCAGAATTTAATTAATTATAATTTTATTTTTTAATTACCTCTTTAAAAATGACTTCCATCTTCTTTCTTTTGTCAGCCGCCATCCGACCACTAAGACAACGGTCAAACTCGGAAGACAAAATCTGCTCAGTCAAAGAGCACATGGCTGACTTAACTGCTTTCATCTGGGTAAGAAGAGCAAAACAATCTTCCGGCGTGCTCGCCAGCATGCGTTTTATGCCTTCAAGTTGACCGATAATATTATTAATTCTCTGTTCGGTTGTTTTCATACAAAATCAGTATAACATACACCCCCTGGGGGTGTCAAGACAATTTTTTCATTCAACTATTTTTTACTGCCACTACCCAATAATTAAAAGAGTCCTTATAAACACGCTCTATTTTCCAGCCAGCGGCTAAAATATCTTTTTTAAATTTACGAGGAGAATAAATATAGTAATAACGCAGACTAATAGGGCGCCCTTGATTATCTTTCCAGAAAAAAACTAAATCCCTCCAGCCATAAGGATATAATCCGATGATTTTTTTTAATCTGTTAATAAAAATTAAACGAAGATAACTACCCCTCATTCGCCAAAAACTGATAATCAAGCGGCCTTTAACAGAGCTGAGATTATAAAAAGAGCGTAATAAATCAATTCTCTCTCTCTTGCTGGGAAAATGGCTAAGTACGGCCGAGCAAAAAATTACAGAAAAAGACGCTGGCTCTAAGTTTTTTAACATAGACAAATCACCTGATTCAAATTTATAGCCAGGATGTTGACGCCGAGCAAAAGATAATAGTTTATTACTCTGGTCGAAGCCTAAATAATTAATCGGGGCAATCTGCACATAATCCAATAAGCGACCATTACCACAACCGGCATCAAAAACTCTATCATTAATACCAATTTGCTTGGCCGCCCATTGAAAATCTGACGCCGCCACTTTACTGCGAGTATTATTAAAATGTTCAGCCGTCATTTCGTAAGAATCGGCGACGATTTTTTTTAATTTTTCCAAGCGCCTCTTCCTCATATTAATAATCTCCTAAATATTGTCTACTTACCTCCTTGCCTTGTTTTAAACAATTATCGCAATGACCACAGACAGGCGCATCTTTCTCGCCAAAATATTTCAAAATATACTGCTGACGACAGGCAGAAGAATAAACATAAGCTTCCATTTCATCTAATTTATATTTAGCTCTTTCCGCTTTGATTTCTAGGGCTTTAAAATCTAAAACTAAATCGTCAGGATCGCTAAATTTTAAAAGCCTAATTTCTGTTCCCTTAAAAGGCGGACGATATATAAGCAAACCTTGTTCCGCCATTTTTTTAATGGCGCGATTTAACATTTCTTTTTTTATCTGCAAGACAATCGCCGCTTCTTCGGCCACGAATTGCCAGCCCTCTTCAATTTCTCGAGCAAAATGATGGCGTAATTTTTCCGCTACCGCTAACTGTACTTTGGCACGAGAGCTAATAGCTGCTAATGTTTCTTCCCATGAATTAATTAATTTAATGAAAGTGTTGCCAGTGCGCTCATTCGGACGAGAAACATATCTTTCTTTTTCTAAAATTTTAATCGCCGTACCAATAGCCATTTCCGGAGCAGGCTCGGATAGATGCTTAGCGAGTTCGGCGTAAGTAATGAGAACTGAATTTTCGTCATCAGGATTATTTTCCTGAGCCTCCAATAAAAAACGATAAATTTCTTTAATTAAATTAGGGCTGGGATTATCGCCGGAAATAAAAAACTCTTGCAAATAACGATCAGCGGGGGAATAAAATAGTAGGCAATAACTATCAAGACCGTCGCGACCAGCCCGGCCAGCCTCTTGATAATAGGCTTCAATAGTGCCAGGCAAATCATGGTGAATAACGAAACGAATATCTTTCTTGTTAATCCCTAAGCCGAAGGCGTTAGTGGCGACGACCACTTGCGCCTTTCCTTGCATAAACTGTTCTTGCACCCAATCCCTGCTATTGCTATCCATGCCGGCATGATAAGCGACAGCGGTTACGTCATAATCTGACAAAAATTCAACAATTTCATCGGCTTTTGAGCGTGTGCCGACATAAATTATACCCGAACCGCCCCCTTGGCTGCGGACGACGTCAAGAATATATTCAAGCTTGCGTCCGTTATTAACTACAACTGCAGCAAAGTGTAAATTAGGCCGAGCAAAACCACTAATAATATTCTCATAATCCGTCAGACCGAGTTGTTTGGCAATATCAGCTCGAACCTCCGGAGTGGCCGTCGCTGTTAAAGCGGCAACCACGGGCGAACCACAATATTTAATCGCCTCCTTCAAGCGTAAATAACTGGGACGAAAATCATGACCCCATTGACTTATACAGTGCGCCTCATCAATCGCAAACAGAGAAACTTTAACATTCTTTAATTCCGCCAAAAATGATTGATTATAAAATCTTTCCGGCGCAATATAGACTAAACGATAATAACCCTGTCTAATCTTTTTCATTCTCTGAACGGTTTCACTTAAAGAAACGGAGGAATTAATAAAAGTAGCCGGAATTCCGACTTTCTCCATTGAATCAACTTGGTCTTTCATTAAGGCAATCAGAGGGGAAACAACCAAGGTGACTCCCTCTAAAACAAGTGCTGGCAATTGAAAAATTAAAGACTTGCCACCTCCGGTCGGCAAAACAGTAATTGTATGTCTACCTTCTAAAATAGCATCAATCGCTTTTTCCTGCCCAGGACGAAAAGAATCATAACCAAAATGAATTTTTAATAATTCTTTTAATTGTGCTTTTTTAGCAATCATTTGATAAAAAGATAAATAAAGCCATGTTGGCATGGCAAAATTTAATAGCAACCGCAACAATCTCCAGTCTAAATTAATTATTATGCTTATATATTTCCCAGACGTTTCGAAATAAAAACGCAATTGTCATTGGCCCTACTCCGCCAGGAACAGGCGTAATTGCCGAAGCTTTTTGGGCTACGCTCTTAAAATCAACATCGCCCAAAACGACGCCATTTTCTTTAGAAATACCAACATCAATTAGTATCGCTCCTTCTCGACAATAATCCTGATCTAAAAAATGAGAAAGACCGAGAGCGGTAACAACAACACCACTTTTAACACTAACCGCACTCAGGCGCTTTTTCAGCTCTTTATTTTGGCGAGGATCTTCATCGTCGTTAACCGCCAATAAGTCAACCTCCAACCCCAATGCCTGTAAATGTTTGTTTAAGCCTTGGCCAAACACTTCTGAGCGGTAAAAAACACAAGCCCGCCCCTTCGCTTGATATTTTTTAACAACAAAATCAACCGCGGCAATAACCGGAGAAACAACATAATCGGGATGTAAAAGATGAAAACCATCCGCGTCTTTTAAAGGATTAATAGAGCTAATAATTTTATTAGCATCCATTGTTTCTGGTAAGGGTAGTTGCACTAAAATCGCATTAATCATTGTATCATTATTTAAAAAGCTAATAGTTTCTAACAACTCACTCTCTTTTACATTATTATCAAAACGATAAAGATGCGTATCAATGCCAACCTTTTTAGCTTCACGTTCCTTCAAAGATACATATAATTCTGAATCTGGACGCTCACCCACTAAAATAATAGCCAAATTAGGGCGATGGGAGTGGTGATTAAATATTTCTAAAGCAATGTCGTCCTTTATGGTTTTAGCAATTATTTTTCCATCTATAATTTCAGCCGTTTTTTTCATATTTAAGCAGGAATTGGAAAACGCTGACACAAATCAGAAACAACGCGTTTTAATTCAATAAGTTTATCAGTTTGTTGCCGACTCTTTATTGCTTTATCAATAATATCGGCAATTATTTCCATTTCTTTAGTCTGCATGCCGCGCGTCGTCACCGCTGGCGTTCCTAAACGCAAACCGGAAGGATTTAATGGCGGATTAGGATCATTAGGGATAGTGGATCGAGAAACAGAAATGCCGACAGCTTCTAAAGCCGCCTCGGCTTCTTTACCAGTAATATTTAAAGGAGATAAATCCAAAACCAAAAGATGATTATCCGTGCCGCCGGAAACAATTTTATAACCTCGACTAACTAATAACCGTGCCAGAGTTTGAGCGTTAATAATCACCTGTCGAGAATACTCTTGAAATTCTGGCAGCAACGCCTCGCCGAAAGCAACGGCTTTGGCGGCGGTAATATTATCATGCGGTCCGCCTTGTATGCCGGGGAAAACTGCTCTATCTACCTGTTTTGCATACTTTTCTTTACACATTATAATTGCCCCCCTCGGTCCGCGTAAAGTTTTATGAGTAGTGGCGCTGACCACATCAAATAAAGGCACGGGGTTATTTAATTGCTTGCCCGCAATAAGGCCGGCAATATGAGCAATATCGGCAAAAGTATACGCCCCAATCTCATCCGCAATTTTCTTAAAACCAGCCCAGTCAATTTCTCGGGAATAAGCGCTAAAACCAGCGACTATCATTTTCGGTCTTTCCGCCAAAGCGATACGTCTAACCTCAGCCATATCAATTAGTTCGGTGGTCGCATCGACGCCGTACTGGATAAAATTATACAAACGTCCAGAAAAATTAACGCTATGACCGTGAGACAGGTGCCCGCCATGATCTAAACGAAGCCCCAAAACCTTATCTCCCGGCTCTAAAAATGCCATATAAACCGCCGCGTTAGCTGGAGATCCGGAAAGAGGCTGAACATTTACATGTTCAGCACAGAATAACTCTTTAGCCCTAGAAATAGCTAAATTTTCAATCTCATCAACAATTAAATTCCCCCCGTAATAACGCTTGCCAGGATAACCTTCACTATATTTATTACTAAACACCGAAGAGAGGGCGGAAAGGACGGCCGGGGAAGCATAATTTTCCGAAGCAATCAGTTCCAACTCTTCATTCTGCCTTTTTTCTTCCCGATTGATAATATCGGCAACAACCGAATCTTTTTTAAATAAAATATCGTTTTTCATATTTATAATCTTAGTTTAGAGAGGCTCTTTTGTCAAAAATAAAAATACCCCAAGGGCGCTTTAAATAAAATCAAACTAAAATCAAAAAACAATTATAAAATCATTGATTATAGAATACAACGAAGTTTAAGCTCACGGCTCTAAAATAAGAGACATATTCATATGATCACCATAGTAACCGAATTAGTATCTACTCGATAGGTTTCGGTAACCGTTATTTGTATCCATAACGGACAGTTTATCGTTTTAGGTCTGTATGTTATAATATTAATTACGAATATTTACTAAATGAAGCAATATTATTGAAATATTTTTGACTAGTATCTCATTTTATATGGAAAAAATGTCAATGCCAAAACTGGAAAAGAATATAACAGCTAAAGAAGATTCTTTTTATTCTGTATCAGAATTGTTTCAGTCCGATGAAGCTAACCAAGAGCTTTCTAGCTCAAAAATTGAAGAGTTAAAAGTCGAAGACAATAAAGAGCTGGAAAAGATTCGTCTTCAAATTGAAAATTTAAAACCTGAGGATAATAAGGATATTGGAAAAAATCATCTTCAAATAGATAAAGAAAAAATAGAACCGTCGAGGAATAATAATATAAAAAACCCATCCCCTAATCTTACGGAAATAGTAAATATTAATAACCACCAATATACTGTTGAGTATGTACCCAAAGAAGATATTTATCCGGCATATGGTTATGGCGGTGGGGATAAGGCAGTGGTTAGACAGGATTTACCGCCTCGAGTAAAAAAATTCGTTAGATCTCACGAATTATACCATTGCCAGGATAAATCTGATCGTGGTGGTTGGTTGGGAAAAGAACTACGTGCTAATTTAATTCCTGGTCTGAAAGATCCAGTAGGATTAGCGGTGACTATTTGGGCGACAGTCACAGATATTGATAGAATCAAATTTTATTTAAAACGGACGAGAGAGGGTTGTTAACTGTTAATGTTTTTATATAAAACTATTCCAAAATGTTCAGCTTTGCCCACCAAATAAAATTAGCCCTTATACCCGCTGGCGAATAGGGGTTATTTTTTATAGGAAGTTTATTATTCGGCTTGATAAAAAGATAATTTCTGTCTATGAACGCCTACCTTTAAGTATTGTCGGTGGTGGTAATTCAAATGTTCTCCAATTATTAAAATTAAAACAAACGCAATTTATTACTGTTGGACGTGATACGCAATTAAAGGTGAATGATCCTCGAATTCAAAAAAAACTAAAACATTTAAAGATGGATTTTACCATCCGGTCAGTGTTTATATTTATTAGATAATGCCAATTTATCTACCAGTGGTGATGCGGTTAGTGTGACCGCTCAAGTTCATCCTGATTTTAAAAAATTAGCTATTGGTTTGATGGAAGATATGGGTTTGCGTTTTGGTGGAGTTAATTTTATGATTGAGGGTGATATTAGTAAAAGCCTGGAAAATTCTGGATGTTGGAGATCAACGCCGCTCCCAGGCTTGATAATTGTATTAAAACCGGTAAGGTTCAAGCTAAAATTGTTGAAAATATGTATCTTGGGTTTTGAAAAGCATGGAGAAAGATTGGGGTAGTGAGTGAGAGGGAAGGCTTGGTTTTTAATAAATAGTTAGTTTTAATATTTTAATTATTTTTTATTTATGTCTCACGAAATTGAAGCGAACTTTGTTTATGGCTGGGAGAATGAAAATTCTCAATGCCAACGTTGCAATAGTTTTCAAATTATGGAAGATGGAAAGGGTTTTTGCACTGAGGCTCAAGCTGAGGTGCCGGCCGATGCCCATTGCGATTTTTTTCAATCAATTGATTAGTGTTTTGCAATGATGCTATATAATTTTATATTCGTTGGTAAAATTACTAATTTAATTTTTTCATCATATATGTATTATATAAACGATACCCGCGACGGCGATAATAATCCCTCACCCCAACACCAGAGATGACCGCAATTTTATCAGAGTTAGCCGTCAGAGCTAATTGCTCCGCTTTTACCAATAATTCCTTACCTAAGCCGCGATGTTGGACTTTAAAACCGGTGCCGGAGGGTGTTAATTCACCATAAACATGGAGCTCCCTGACAATAGCAGGAGCAATTGGACTAGATTTATCCAAACGAAGACGGCAAAAGCCGAAAAGAATAGATTTGTCTAAACTGTCGGCGCTAATAAAATATTCCCAGCCTCCGGCGGCTTGATATTTTTGAATATTAATAGAATAGGAACTAATGGGCGCATCTTTGGCTTCTCGACAGCGGATACAGCGACAATAAACACCCTGCTGTTTCATAATTTGGCGCAAATTAGTAATTTTATTGCCAGCGATAATAGATTCGGAGGGAATATCACGAATTAAACGGATAATACGGACATACTCCGGTACAACCGCCTTACATTTAATAATTAATTTTTGGAGAACTTTGTCCGAATAAGGCTTATACTTGCCTTGTTGATACCACTTATATAACAAACTACCTGCCGTCACTACCGTAGGATAAAATTTTATCTGATCGGGTTGAAATCTTTCGTCTTTAAATAAGCCCGAAAAAAGTTGAAAATCAAGTTTTGGATTAGAGCCGGGTAGGGCCGGCATAATATGATAGGTTATTTTAAAACCGTACTTTTTCAAAAGAGCGGTGGCCTCCGCAATCTCCTTAACGCCATGTCCGCGTCTATTTAGGGTTAAAATTTTATCATCCGTAATCTGTACGCCCATCTCTACGCGCGTACAACCAAGAAGGCGCATTTCTTCTAATTCTTTGGTATTAATATAATCGGGCCGAGTTTCTAGAGTAAGTCCAATAATTCGATAACGAGCCTTTTCGTTCTTTTTTTGTTCCCAGAGCAATAATCGTTTTAATTCAGCCGTATGTAAAGTCGACCGATAAGGAGACTTTTTCAGTTCTCCAAAAGAGAGATAATCGTTAGCCGCTCTAAAACAATTAAGCACATACCAATATTTATATTTTACTGGCAAATAACTCCAAGTGCCCCCGATAACTATTAACTCAATTTTCTCTGGTTGATGACCATTATTTTCTAAAGCTCGCAAACGAGAAGCTGTTTGGGTATAAGGATGATAACCGCAACGAATAGCGCGCATTACCGCCGGTTCATTAGACAAATAACTTACTGGTACTTTTTTTTGACGCGGACAATAGGCGCAGGTCCCCGGGCAAGGATAAGGCTTGGTTAAAACTGCCACAGGAGCAATTCCCGACAAAGTACGAATAGTGCGTTTGCGTAATAAATTCTCTAATATTAAATTAGAATCTATTAATTTTAAAGAAAGTAGACGCTTGTATTCCTTAATAATATCGGCATTTAAAAGAGAATCTATCTTATATTTTTTGCTAATTTCTCTTTTTAAAGATAATAAATTATCCCGATTTTTAACGGAAATTTGCGCTCTTTCAATTAATTCTCTAATTGCTTCTATCATGTTTTTACGATATAATACTGTTATTATAACAAATTTTATTAATTATTATCCTATGTTGAAAAATATTAAACTATCCTTGATAATCGGCGGGCTATTAATACTTAGTCCTCTGTGCGTTTCAGCGGCTGACATTAAGTCTGGGGATAACGTCTACCTCCCTCCCCAGGAGACCATAGAAGGCAATTTGTACGCCGCCAGCAATAATATCACGATTGATGGGGAAATCAAAGGTGATTTGATTGCCGCCGCCCAGACCATAATAGTAAACGGACGCTTAGACGGCGATTTGATTGCCGCCGCCCAGACCATAATAGTAAACGGAGAAGTAAACGGTAACGTCCGCTTAGCTGGCAATAGCGCCCAAATAAACGGAACGGTTGCTAGAAATCTTAATTTTATCGGCAACGCTTTAGATATAAATAAAAATGCAAAAATAGGCTGGGACCTAATGAGCGGGGCTAATAATATAAACATTGCCGGCTTAATTAACGGCAATGTCTATGGAAATGGTAACAATATTATTCTCTCCGGGGCTGTGGGTAAAAACTTAGAATTTATCGGCAACAAAAATTCTGGAATTTCTTTGAGCTCCGAAGCAAATATTGGTGGAGATTTGAATTATTCAGAAAATATAAAAATATTAAAAAAAGACGGAGCTCAAATCTCCGGACAAACCAAATTAATAAAAAATAAAGAAAAAGCAAAAAATAAATATTATTTTTTTAGTATTATTTATAAAATTTTAGCGGCAATCATTATTGGCTTGATTATAATTTTTCCCGGCAAAAAAATTATCAACGCCCTACACGACACCGCCCAAAAAAATCCCTGGGCAAGTCTAGGTTGGGGCATGTTAATTTTATTGGCAACACCAACCCTAAGCTTAATCTTAATTTTTACCATTATCGGCATACCCTTAGCCATTCTCGGATTTTTAGTTTGGTTTTTAGTTCTCTGCTTAGGCAAAATTATTAGCGCCATATTTATTGGCAAAGCAGTAAATAAGATTTTAAATAAAAAAAAAGAAAAGTCTTTATTAATACCGCTACTCGCTGGCGTAACTATCGCTTGGCTTTTATTTTCAATACCTTTTATCGGCTGGATAATTTCTTTGAGCGCTACTTGTTTAGGCTTAGGTTCTTTAATTATGTATTTAAAAACAAAAAAAAGATATGTTTAATCCCGAAATCTTTAAAGCCTATGATATTAGAGGCGTCTTTGGTAAAGATTTTGATATTAATTTTGCCTATAACCTAGGAAGAGCTTTTGTCTCTTTACGACAGCTTGACGGCGATTGTCCCTTAAATCAGCCCATAAAAATCTTAGTGGCTAGAGATATGCGGTTAAGCTCGCCCGCCCTAAATGAAGGCCTAATATCTGGACTAACTTCGGCGGGAGCAGATGTAATAGATGCCGGACTAATCTCCACTCCCGCTTTTTATTTTAATGTTTCCAAGCAAAATGCGGACGGTGGCATTATGATTTCCGCATCCCATAATCCCAAAGAATGGAATGGTTTTAAAATGGTTAGAACCAAAAGTCGCCCTGTCAGTAGCGACAGCGGCATTAATTGGCTTAAAGACAATATTGGCCAAATAGCAATGCCGCCAGGAAAGGCTACCGCCAGACAATTAACAGACGCGGCCAAATCTCAGTTAGAACATGATTTAAAATTTATTGATATTCCGGCGATTAAGCCTCTACGGATAATAGCTGACGCCGCTAACGGCATGGGAGCGCAATATTTAGATTTGCTGTTTGAAAAATTACCAATTAATCTAGAAAGGCTAAATTTTCAGCTTGACGGCACTTTCCCGGCACATGAGGCTGACCCGCTTAAAGAAGAAAATTTAAACGAATTAAAAGAAGCAATTATTAACAAAGAGGCCGACTTGGGCATTGCGACCGATGGCGATGGCGACCGGGTCTTTTTTGTTGATAATCATGGAGAATTGATTGATCCCGCTATAATAAGAGGATTGTTAGCACAAATATTCCTAAAAGATAAACCTGGCAGCAAAATCTGCTATGATGTGAGACCTGGTAAAATTACGGTTGATTTAATTGAAGAGGCGGGCGGGATTCCTGTTCCCACTCGCGTCGGACACTCTTTAATAAAGGAAAAGATGCTGGCTGAAAATGCTTATTTTGCTGGCGAATCTTCTGGCCATTTTTTTCTTAATCTCGCAATTGGCTGTTTTGAAATGCCAATGATAATAATTGGCCAAATGCTCACCTTGTTTTCACAAAGCGATTTAACAACCTCTGATTTTATTCGACCATATCGCCGCTATTTTCACTCCGGAGAAATTAATCGCCATGTAAACAACAAAGAAGCTATATTTAGTGCCATTCAAAAAAAATATGCTGACGGCAATATTAGCTTATTGGATGGAGTTAGCGTCACTTATCCTGATTTCTGGTTTAATGTCAGAGGCTCAAATACAGAAGATAAAGTTAGACTCAACTTAGAGGCAAAAGAAAAAGAGGTAATGGAAAAGAAGAGGGATGAAATTCTTCAATTAATTGAAACTTGCTAATATTACCAAACAAAAAAAGGCTTCAATATGAGGTCTTTTTTTAGAGACAAATTATTTCTTTTTAATGCGATTTTTAGAATTGCCGACTTTACGGTTACTAAGAGAAGAAAAAACAATAAACATCATTTCTAGTTGATTAACCATGGAACGGACAAAAAATTCTTGATCGCGGCCATTTAACTTGCTTGGTAAAATACAACACGCTTTAATATTAAGATTTTCTTGATCAGACTTTACAATCGTACACTGCTCAGACCTACACTGGCCGGAAAGTATTTCTTGATTATCAAACTTAAAATGATTAATTTTCTGATTATTGCGGGTAAAGGTACCATCGCGAATGGTTCGTCCGGTTTTAATGTCGATAATTCGTAAAATAACCCAATCAGCATTAACAATACTTAATATTTTTTCTGAAAAATATATAAAAACAGTTCGTATATCTTTTTTACTTTCCGGATATTTTTTAAAATTAGCGAAAGCCTGACGCATTTCTTCTATTTGTAAATTAACAGAACCAATATATTTAAAAGTATCCTGCAAACGATCTTCTAAATTTACCTGATACCGCTTTAATCGACCAACTTCGCGTAAATACAAAAAATTAACTACATAAGCCAAAATCAAAAGAAGGGCGATAATAAGCACCTCAACAGCTTCTTCTGATAATCCTAGAAAGTCAGATTTAATTAGAAAAGGAACAAAAGCGCTTAAGACAAAATTAAGAGCTAAAAGGCTAAAAAATATTTTTTTCCACTTAAAAACGGACTGCATAACTTAAGCTTATCTCTTTTAACTTTATTATAGCTTTTTTACAAAGAATGGTAAATTTTATAAAATAGATAATTAGTTTAATGATTTTTTTTCTTTAAATAATAGCCAAACAGAAAGACCGGTAGCAATCGGCATAGTTAAACAAAGGCCAATAGCGCCTACTAAAGAACGGACAATCTCGGTGGCCATTTCCTCATTGTTAATCACTTGAGAAAATGATAAAAATGGTTCATGTTTAAAACTAAATAATACACAATTTGCCAAAAATATTATTAAGCCTTAGACTATAAATATTAACCCCAAAAATCCAGAAAAAATGAAAATGCTCATTAAAAACTTAATTAGCGTAATGATGCTCCTGATTTTTTGGGTGCTCGGCTGGTGGTTGTTTAAAATAAAAAATAAAACAACAATTATTGGCAGAGAAAATATACCCAAAAAAACAAGTTTACTCTTTTTGTCTAATCATCAGAGTCTAATTGACTCAATGTTAATCGGTTACGCCCTTTTCAGCCCATGGGATATTTTCCGCCATTATCGGCAAATTCCTTGGAATGCGGCCGCTTGGGAAAATTTTTTTAAAAAACCCATTCGCAGAATATTCTGCTACTTTTTAAAAACAATTCCCGCCTACAGACAAAGCAATATCCAAACAGCCAATCGAAATATTAAAGAATTCAAAAATATTTTGGAAAATGGTAATTTGCTCTTGTTCTTTGAAGGAACGCGCAGTCGTAACGGCGAAATTGGCGCCTGTAAATATGGTCCCGCCAAATTAGTGGTTGACTTACAACCGGTTACCATCCCAATAAGAATCTCGGGGATTGACAAAGTAATGCCAATAAACATTGGCTTTAAATGGCTCCGCGTCAAAGGCGGACAAAAAATTTTAATCAAAATCGGACCAGCCATAAAGTTCGATTCGATGGAAATTAATGATGTCCGCCAAAAAATACAAAATGAGATTAAAAAACTATAAAAACCCGATAGCCTTGCTATCGGGTTTTAAAATAATTATTTACTATTACCTTGGCTAATATTTTACATATCTTTACCCAAAATTAATTCACACATCCTAAATTTGATAAAAATTTGCTTTTTGGTTTTGTTGGCGATCTCCCGAGACATATGTTTATTTTAATAAATCATCCAATTCACATGATAACAAAGCAGATTTATTGAGCACGATCTGCTCCTTCTGGTTTAAATTGTCAGCCGTCATTCTGATTACTTTAGTAATAATAACATCACCAAGCATTATGTGATTCGTTTTTT
This sequence comes from Parcubacteria group bacterium ADurb.Bin115, assembly GCA_002070735.1. GTDB lineage: Bacteria > Patescibacteriota > Patescibacteriia > Patescibacteriales > UBA12465. The sequence continues at coordinate 14,599 of MWDX01000021.1, read as the reverse complement.
TGAAATATTTTTCTGTTTTCTGATAAAAAAGAGTGGCATACCGCTTTAACTTATCCTGAAAAGTTGGCCGGCTACTCCAACCATTACCATTAAACTCCATTTTATCTTCTAATTTTTTATCTACATCAATAGCCAAGTCGCCGTCACGAAAATTAATCCAATAATCGCTGATACGATAAACAACTCTAACCGAACTTTCCTCTTCTGTATTAAACCAATATATAAAAGAGAATACGTCCGAAAATACGTCCATATTAAAGTCCCGTGATATGCCAACGCTTTCTAAATTTTTTATAGTATGTATTTTATACTCATTAAGCAATCTAAAATAGCTCTCCCTCCAATTTTTGAGCCAATTAGAAATAAATTTTTGATCAACAAATAATGGCGTCAAGTCATTTTTTAAATTCTTATCGCTAACTTTATTCATTTGTAATGTTAACTTATCAAATAAAGTTCTAGGATCTTTTACATCAATGCCTTTGGCTGTCATATAATCAAAGTCTGGTACGATTTTTTTACCCATATACCAAAGAAGATCATAAATGTCACGCCCCTTTTCTTCATAAACAACATCACCAACCCCACGAGGGCCTCGCAAGAAAATAGCCGCTAATTTACTGGCCATTAATGCTCTCATGTTGTATGTCAAAATAACAAACGAAAGCTGATCACGATTTATCGGTCGACGTTCAGTTACGGTCTTCGGGGCAACAAAATGGTTTAAATCAATCTTTACATGCACCTGATTTGAAGGATTGCCAAGACTTAACTCTTTACCGACGTGGAATTTTAAAAGTAGCCCCCTACCAGTAGTGATTTTTATGGTAAGAAAATCAGAATCGGCGCCGTAAGTATTAACAAAATAACCCTCGACTTCTTTTTTTAATTCTTCTAAAAATTTTTCTGTTATGGCATGGGGAACTTCAAAATCCAAATCAACGGACATACGATCGAGACCATGAATTATGCGAAGGGCGGAACCTCCATACATTATCCATTTGCTATATTCTGGATGATGACAGATAAAATTCAAAACATAAAACTGCAGCTCCTCTTTAAGAGCATTGCGACGAGTTTCAGCATCAATATTTCCGTAGGCAGACAGATCGTCAAGTTTTCTTTTTAAAATTGTCGTTATTTGTTCGCTTATATAAGTTTTTTAATTATTGAATAAAATTTTTCCTGTTCGGTCTTATCCATTTCATCAAAATCTATTCTTAATTCCTCAATCATTTTTTTAATATCTTCTAAATTTATTCCTTTAAGCTGACGCGTCCTGAAATACAGCAAATCAAACAATGCCTTAGCTGGAGAGGCGATATAAAAATCAAATTTACCCTTTACTAAAAAGAAATCAGAAAAAAAATCTTTTTTGATAGACTGATAAGCAAAATTGCCGGCTTTCGTCTGATATTCTCTCGTCACTTTAAGGGTAGTTGAAGTGATAGAATGAACGGCCTCTGTAGCAAGATTATAATACTGTAAGGCGGCCCAAGAGCTCACATATGAAGGAGTACGAATAATATTTGCCAGATAAAAAGAATAGGAAACATCCGATCGATTGTTTTTAAAAAAATCGGTAGTCACATAAAGGCCATTTTTTAACGGCAAAACATCCTTATATTTCAAAAACCGACTGATATAAGTGTTAATCGTAGAATCCTTGAGCTCCCACTGTCTGCCAAGCTGATGTACGGTATTTTTATTGAAGTGAGGAAAAGTTTTTAACTGTTCTAATAAATTCTTTTTGCTTTTCATATATTTGACATTAGTGTATCATATCTGAAATGCTAAGTCAACAAATTACTATATCAACATGTTGATATAATAGCTGAATAGATAGTATATTTGACTAAAATAAAGCATTTTTACTGATATTTACTATTTTTAGTCAAAATAAAACAAAAGTATCTTATGCCGGAAAAGCAAACTGGAAATAACCTTAAAAGTAACTTCCAATTTAAATCTGAAAAAGTGTGCTGAGAGAAATTCGAGATAGCCAACAAGAAAATCCAGACCGCCGCTGGCAAATCAAAGCCATTAATTAGCACCAAAACGCAAAAATCCCGACAAATTGCCGAGATTTCTGCCATCATGATATCCAATCAACCGGACTCGGTTATATTAGATACCGTTTAGGGTGCCCATCGGGAATCGAACCCGAAACAACAGGACCACAACCTGCTGTGTTACCACTACACCATAGGCACCATACATAGAAACAAGGTTAAACTATTTATAAGAATCGCAACGATGAGAACAACAACTGCAATCACATCCAAAATTAAAAGCAAACATTTTTTCAATTTCTTCTCTGGTTTTCTTTTTGGCAACCGGTTCTTTTTTTATTGTTTTAGCCTTAGTTATTTTTTTAACCAGTGCTGCTTTTTTCTTATTTTCCATATAATAATAAACAAATTTAATTTAAAAATTAACTTTGTGCGCCCAGTAGGAATCGAACCTACATATCCAGCTTAGAAGGCTAGTGTTCTATCCATTGAACTATGGGCGCAGACTCTTGATAATAACCAGATAATACAAGATAAAAACAAGACTGTCAAATAGATAATACTAACGAAAATTAGCATTATTTACCCAAGTCACGCTGACGTCTAGCTTCAAAGATTAAAACACCGGCGCTAACAGAAACATTTAAAGAGTCGATGCCGGCTTGCATAGGAATAATTATATTATTATCCGCATTATTAATCCAAAAATCACTTAAACCGGTGGCCTCAGTGCCCATAATCAAAGCTGCCGCTTGCCTCCAGTCAACATCAGTATATTTTTTTGCCGCCTTAATATTGGTGGCAAAAATCTTAATATTTTTAGATTTTAACCAATCCAGTGTATCTTCCTGGCTAGCCAAAACTACTTGATCACTAAAAACGTAACCGGAACTAGCCTTAATCACATTGGGATTATATAAATCTGTCTGTAAATTATTTAAAATAACCGCCTCAACCTTAGCAGCATAGGCAGTTCGTAACATTGCGCCTAAATTTCCTGGCTTCTCAACCGCCTCTAGCACTAAAATTAAAGGGTTAGTCTTAATCTTTAAATCAGATAAAGAACGGTAGCGTGGGCGCACCAAGGCCAGCCAACCGTTGGGATTATCGGCGTAGGCAATCTTAAAAAAAACCTCTTTAGACACTATTATGGGCCTTAAAGGCGCCTGTGTCCACGTTTCTTGGCTTAACTCTGGACAATATAAAATTTCTATAAATTCAAAGCCATAATTAAAAGCCACCTTAATCTCTCTAAGGCCGTCTACGACGACTATTTTCTGTTTCTGTCTTGACCTGACTTTTCTTAATTTTACAATATTCTTAATCAAGGGATTTTGTAGGCTGGTAATTGTTGTGTCCATACCTAGACATTATATCTTATTTGACAAAATTTTAACATCTGATAAAATAATTGTCGTGTTAAGAAAATAGAAATCGGCCCTCATTTTGGACCGATTTTTTATTACTTAAAACAACCCTCAAAAATTAAAAAGATAAACACCGAAGAAAAAACCATCTCAACCCAGCAATCTAAGGTTACAGGGATTAACAATTTACTCTCTTGTTGTATGTACCAAGCCGCAGAAATAGCGGACACACCCAAAGAGTAACAACCAATAGCCAAAAGGTCACGAAAAAATCGTCTGGCTAATGTGAAATAAAGCCTTAAAATAGCTAAATTTGTGATCAAAAACGGCAAAAACCAAGAACGGACAATTTTGTGCCAGCAAGCTTAAGGGGCGGGCAAAACTAAGCCCGTTTTTTTATTTAAAGTTAAATCTGATATAATGTTTATAAGTTAAATAAAAAATAATATGAAAAATCAAGCTCAAATTAGATACAACCCCTTAAACGGCCGGAGTATCATTTTTGCACCCAAAAGAGCAAAAAGGCCGAATGACCTAAAAAATAAAACTAAAGAATCCTCTTGTCCCTTTTGCTCCGCTAATGTAAAAAAAACCAATATTTTACAACAATGGCCATCTTCAGGAAAATGGCAAAGCGCGGCGATAAAAAATATTTACCCCGCACTATCAAATAAAAACAAAAACGCCTACGGCTATCAAGAAATAATTATTGATTCTGGACATCATTATGAAAATTTTTTAGAACTTAATTTAAAACAAATAAGTTCTTTACTTAAATTATTTCAACTACGCAATCAAGCGCTATCTAAAGACAAAAAAATTAAGTACATTCTGACCTTTAAAAACCAAGGTCGTGCCGCCGGCGCCTCATTGCGCCATATTCATTCCCAAATATTTGCATCTTCAATTCTACCACCGGAAATAATCGAGGAAAGAAACAGAACCGCCCGATACCAAGCAGAAAACAAAGTTTGCCCCTACTGCCTATTAATAAATAACGAACAAAAAAGCCAAAGATTAGTCTGGCAAGACAGTAAAATGATAGCTATTTGCCCCTTCGCCAGTGAATTTCCATATGAAGTCTGGATTATCAGTAAAAGACATGTAGATAATATTAGCCTCTTAAATAATAAAGAATTAAAATCATTGGCCCAAGCTCTTAAGCTAATAGCCAAGAAGTTAAAGTCTCTGGAATATGATTTTAACTTCTTTGCTCACAACGATATCGACAACCAACATCAACATTTTTATATAAAAATACAACCTCGCCCCAATATCTGGGCGGGAATAGAACTTGGTTCCGGCCTAATTATCAATCCTGTCATGCCGGAAGAGGCCGCTACATATTACCGGAAATAATATGCCCATACCTAAATTAAAAACAGTAAACGCGCCTAAAGCAGAATTTTGGCGTAAAGGACAAACACCAAAGAAAAAAAAGATAAAAATAAAACATAAAATTATTATAGCCTTAATCCTGCTCGCTTCTTTGGGTTTATTGTCGGTTTTTATTATAGTGGCCTGGGTATCAAGAGATTTGCCTAACCCCAACCAACTAATAGATAGAGAAATTGCTCAAAGCACAAAAATTTATGACCGAAGTGGAGAGCATCTCCTTTACGAAATCCACGGGGAAGAAAAAAGAACTCTTATTAGTCTCGATGACATTCCAGAAAATGTAAAACACGCCACGATTGCTATTGAAGATAAAAATTTTTATAAGCACGGAGGGTTTAGCCTCTGGGCAATGTTTAGAACCGCTATTACCAATGTAATCTACAACCGAAAGGCGGGGGGGTCGACTCTTACTCAACAATTTATTAAAAATGCCATACTCAGTTCGGAAAAAAGCTATATTCGTAAAATTAAAGAATTAGTATTAGCCCAAAGAATTGAAAAAAAATTCAGTAAAGATGAAATTTTGCAAATGTATCTTAACGAAATCCCCTACGGCTCTAACGCCTATGGGGTTGAGGCCGCCAGCCAAAAATTTTTTGGAAAAAGCGTACGTGATATCAATTTAGCAGAATCAGCCCTATTAGCGGCCCTACCGCAAGCACCAAGCCGCTATTCCCCATACGGACCCAATGTTGACATTCTCATGGGACGCAAAGACTATATTCTCGACTTAATGGCGGAACAAGGATATATATCTAACGCAGAAAAAGACGCCGCCAAAAGCTACCAAATAGTTTTTCAAAGAGCTGAAACCAGCATCACCGCTCCTCATTTTGTGATGATGGTAAAAGATATTTTATCAGAGAAATATGGAGAAAATGAGGTGGAGAGAGGTGGCTTAAAAATATACACCACCATTGATTGGAATAAACAAAAAATTGCCGAGGAAGTAATAAAAGAAAAGACTGAAAATTACGAAGATAAATATAATGCCAACAATGCCGCCTTAGTGGCCATAGACCCAAAGACAGGACAAGTGCTTAGCCTGGTTGGTTCAAGAGATTATTTTAATGACGAAATTGACGGTCAAGTCAACGTTGCCGATAGACCCAGACAACCGGGATCTTCAATGAAACCAATAGTATACGCTGCCCTATTTGAAAGAGGTTATACTCCTAACACAAAATTATACGACGTCATCACTAATTTTTCGACAGATAATGGCGCACCATACACCCCCCACAATTACAACGGTAAAGAATATGGACCTGTCTCTATTCGTCAAGCTTTATCTGGATCTCTTAACATTCCGGCGGTTAAGGCTATATATCTAGCAGGAATAGATAAAGTTCTTAATCTTGCCGACAATCTTGGTTACACCACCTTAACAGACCGCAGTCGATATGGGTTATCTTTAGTTTTGGGTGGAGGCGAAGTGAAGATGATAGAACACGTCAATGCCTATAGCGTCTTTGCGAGAGAGGGAAAAATAAACAAACTATCGCTTATTTTAAAAATAGAAGATAAGGATGGTAAGGTGTTGGAAGAATATAAAAACCAAGAAAGCCGGGTAATCACCACTAAAACAGCCCAAATGATTAACAGTATTTTAACAGATAACGAGGCCAGAGCCTTCATTTTTGGTGTAAAAAATTGGCTAACCCTCAACGACCGTGTAGTCGCCGCCAAAACAGGAACCACTAATGATTATAAAGACGCCTGGACAATCGGATACACGCCATCTTTAGTTGCCGGCGTCTGGGTGGGAAATACTGATAATTCCAAAATGAATAGCGGCGCTGATGGCAGTGTGGTTGCTGCCCCTATTTGGAATGAATTTATGAGGCGCGCCCTCACCGGTACACCAGTAGAATCATTTAATCCTTGGCAAGAAGAGGCCACTGGAAAGGCGGCGATAGACGGCACTATACAATTTTCTAAAAAAATTATCATCAACAAAGAAACTAAACTACCGGCAAATAGCGACACCCCAGATGAATTAAAAGAAGAAATTGAAATATTTAATCACCACACCATCCTCTACTATGTCAACAAAGAAGACCCGTTGGGTCCGGAACCAGAAAATCCAACAGAAGACCCTCAATTTAATTCCTGGGAAGAAGCAGTAAAAAGATGGGCAAAAGATAATAACCAACTATCAAGCGAAGACTTGATTAACCAGGCTGAACTTATAAAACCAGAAAATAAGCCAACTATAATAATCGAATCGCCGTCCGAAGGTGAATTGGTAAACAAAAAAATATTAAAGGTTAAAGTTAATGCCTCGGCTCCAAGGGGTATAAAATCAATTAAATATCAGTTAAATGGTTCCGCTCTCCCCGGACTGGGCGCAGAAACAGAAATAGACCTTTTCTTAGATGGATTAGAAAAAGGATATCAAAAAATAACAGCCACTGCCTGCGACGATGTGGGTAATTGTAATAATGCCGAAATAAATTTTAATTTAGTTTATTAAAAATAAAACAACAATCTCTTCTCCCCACCAAAAAGCCGCCCTCTTTCAAGAACGGCTTTTTTATGTGGAGTCTCCTTATTTTATAAAAATTATTATTAATTTCTAATCGGCATAACTATATAAAGATAGTCATCATCATCCCTGGAAACAACGGCACAAGGGGTATTATTATTAATTAATTTTATTATTACCTGTTCGCTATCTATTATATTTAAGCCATCTAATAAATAACGACAATTAATAGTAATGTCATTATCATCACCAGAGACATCGCCGTTTAAATCAATAGAGCTTTCACCACTTTGACCTGATGAAGCATAAACATTAACAACCCCTTTCTTAAAAATTAAAGAAATATCATAAATACCAGATTTAGAAAAAATAGCGGAAGCTTTAATAGCCCTTATTAAATCTTGTCTCTTTATCTCCACCTCAGTCTTATATTTATCAGGAATAATTTGCTGGTAATCAGGATACTGACCATTTATTAATCGAGAAATCAATTCCACCGAATCTAAAGAGAAAAGAATTTGATTATCAGACAAATAAATTTTAATAATATCAGACTCTAAAGACTGAGCGTCAGAACTAAAATTAGAAATAATTCTTAAAATCTCTTGAATGGTGCGAGCAGGGACAATAATGTTAGTTTCATTAATGGAGTTATTTTTTATTTTTATTTTTTTTTCAGCTAGACGATAACTATCCGTAGCCGCAATCGTTAAAACATCGCTTTGGAATTGGAAAAATACACCAGACAATTCTATACGATTATCATTATTAGCTACTGCAAAAACTACACTATTTAGAGCTTTGCGAAAATCAAAAATATTAATCTCACAAAAATTATTACGATTAATCACGGGTATTAATGGGTATTCTTTAGATGATTCGCCCTTAACCTTAGTTTTATAATTTTCACATTTTATATTAATTTCATTATTGTCCTCCTTAAATTCTATTTTTTCTTCCGGTAAAAGATTGACATAATCACTAATAATTTTTGCGTCGATCGTGGTTTCTCCGCCTTCCTCTATTTTTCCTCTTAATTGGTGAGTAATTCCAATTTCCAAATTAGTGCTAATTAGCTCAATACTATTATCATTATCATTAGCCCTAATTAAAATATTATTTAATATGGGTAAATTAATATTTTTATTGTTAATATGATTAACAATCGCTAACCCCTTTTTTAAATTTTCTTGCAGGCAGATAAATTTCATATCTGTTATATATTATATTTTATATATATTTAATAATAGTAATAATAAGTATTGTGGATAAATGATTTTTGTGGTTTATTTTATCTATTATTAAATTATTTTCTTTGTGTTTTTAACTCTTAATATGTGGTGATTTTAGGGTGATAATTTTGGGGATTAATTTTTTATTGAAGATAACTTTAATTTTTCCACCTTTTATTCAGCACTTAAATCCCAGGAAGTTAACAGTTTTTATGAGTTTTTCCACAAACATTCCACTTTAATAGGCTGAATTATTGAATAATTGTTTAATAGATTCAATTTCTTGTCTTAGTTTTTCATTATCATTTTCTTTTATCTCATTAAGAATTTTATTATAGGCGTGCATAGCGGTGGTGTGGTCGCGACCACCCATTTCTTGACCAATACTTGGATATGAAGTGTTAAGCTCTTCTCTAATCAGAAAGATTGCTACTTGTCTGGGGCCAACTAATTCTTTGCGGCGGCTATTGCCAATAATATCTTTAACACTAATTTCATAAAAACGGGAAACAACTTCTATTATTTCTTTTGGGGTTAAGGACTTTACTTGTAAGCTTGAAACATAGTCGCTAAGAGCGTTTTTTACACTTTTTAGAGTTGGTATGGAGTTGTTAAGTTGGTGAATAACTATAATTTTATTAAGAGCTCCCTCTAATTCACGAATATTATTTTGAACATTGTTAGCTATATACATTAAAACATCTTTATCTAAAGGAAAGTTTTTTTCTAAAGATTTTTGTTCTAAGATTGCTATTTTAGTTTCAATGTCGGGCTTGCCCACATCAGCGACCATTCCTGATTCGAAGCGGGAGATTAGACGTTTTTCAATGGCAGGGATAGATTTTGGAGGCCTATCCGACGTCATAACAATTTGTTTATCACTTTGTTGTAGTTCATTAAAAGTGTGAAAAAATTCTTCTTGGGTGCCGTCTTTTCCCCCCATAAACTGGACATCATCCACTAGAAGAACGTCGACGTTGCGGTACATGTTTTTAAAATCTTTAGCTTTTCCCGTTTGAACCGCTTGGATATAGTTATTGGTGAATTTTTCACTGGTAGTATAAAGTATTTTGTCGGTTTTTTTTGCCGCCTCATTGCCGACAGCTTGCAATAAATGAGTTTTTCCTAGGCCTACACCGCCGTATATAAATAAAGGGTTGTATGCTTTTCCTAAATTATTTACTACCGCCCGGCAAGCGGCGTGGGCTAATTCATTGCCCCGCCCAACCACAAAATTATCGAATACATATTTGGGATTTAGTCCAAATCTATCTACGTTTTGGCTCACAATATTTTCCTTTGGCTTGTCTTGTGATTTTGGTATAGCCACGTTTTCAAGTGTGATAACGTTTTCTTGTTTGCCGTGACGTAGCTCTATTTTATAGATAATTTCGTTTAATTTTTGTTTGGTGATATTTTCAAGGGAGCTTACAATATTGCGGTGGTATTTTTCTTCTAGCCATTTTTTTACAAAAGCATTGGGTACACAAATAATGGCTCGCCCGTTTTCAAAAGAAGACAGAAAAGTGTCTTTAAACCAGGTAATAAAGTTAACTCGGGAAAGATTTATTTCTAACTCACCCAAGACTGCTTGCCAAATTTGATCGTTATTCATAAAGCGAATGGTATAACTATATTATAGGAGATAAAATACATATCCACAAGGACAATTTGTGTTTATAAGGTGTTTATAAATAGTGAATAAATAAATTGGTTTTATATTATCTATTATATTGACCTTTTAAAAAATTAGTGTTATGTTGGTTATAATTGTTTAATAAATATTAAAGTATGCCAAAAAGAACCTACCAACCGAACAAGAAAAGAGCTCAAAAAAAACACGGATTTTTAAAAAGAATGGGCACAAAGGATGGGCGTGATGTTTTAAAACGTCGGCGTGATCGCGGTCGCGTTGTTTTATCTAAATAAATTGGCCCTCCACCATGTTAGCTGCTAATAAAAAACTACATCTAGATAATGATTTTGATAAAATTTTTAAAACCGGCCGTAGCGCATACGGGCGGTTTTTAGGCGTTAAAAGTCTTAATAATAATAAAAATTTTTCACGTTTTGGTTTAATATTAGGAACAAAAATAGACAAAAGCGCCGTTCATCGACATCTATTAAAAAGAAGAATTTTTAATATTATTACTAAAATCGAAGATAAATTACCTTTTATAGGAGACTATGTTATAATTGCTTTACCACCAATTAAAGAAGCTTCAAGCCTAGAATTAGAAAATGAGCTGATTTCCCTTTTAGGTATCAGAAATAGCAACAAATAAAGATGTTTCAATATTTTAATAAATTATTGGGTAAATTCTTTGTAAAGTTAATTAGATTATATCAAAAGACTTTGTCTTTTGATCATGGTCCACTTAAAGTTTTTTATCCTTACGGATTTTGCCGGTTTACGCCCAGTTGTTCTGAATATGGCATTCAGGCAATTGAAAAATATGGCCCCATTAAAGGAGGGTTTAAGTCGGCTTGGCGTATTATTAGGTGTAATCCATTTAATAAAGGAGGATATGACCCCCTAAAATAAACACTATGAATCATTTATTTCAAATTATTTTTTATCAACCCATTCTTAATTTGTTAGTACTTCTATATAATTCAGTGTCAATGCAAGACTTAGGCCTATCTATTATTTTATTGACGGTGATTATTAAGTTGATTTTGTGGCCGCTTTCTAAAAAATCAATTAAATCCCAAAAATCCTTACAAGAGTTACAACCAAAAATTGATGAACTTAAATTAAAATATAAGGATAATCAGGCAGAAATGGGCAAGGCTTTAATGTCTCTTTATAAAGAGCATCAGGTAAATCCATTTTCTTCTTGTCTGCCCATATTATTGCAATTACCATTTTTTATTGCTGTTTATCGCGTTTTTAGAGATGGTTTAGGTCAACATTTAGATTTAGTTTATCCTTTTATTTATCGACCAGAATTTATTAACAGCGTATTTTTAGGATTTTTAGATTTATCCAAGCCCAATATTTATTTAGCTATTTTAGCCGGCTTGGCGCAATTCTGGCAGGCTAAGATGATGATGACTAAAAGAAATAAAAATAAAACAGCACCTAGTGTTAATGTTAAGGATGAAGGCATGGCGGCCATTATGAATAAGCAGATGCTCTATTTTATGCCAGCGCTTACTATTTTTATTGGCATCACTTTACCTGGCGGTCTTACTCTTTATTGGTTGGTGCTGACTTTGCTTACCGTTTTACAGCAATTTTTAATGAATCGAAAGACACACGACGAGGTTAAAATAATTGAAGGTGAAATTGTCAAACAATAAGTTAAACAATATTTATTAAAAAACCGGGGATTAACCCGGTTTTTTAAATAAAGCTTCTATCTTTACCGACAATTATGTTTATTTTTTCTTTTATCAAGCCAACTTCTGCCGGCAATAGCACCTCAATTGATTCGTCTAAAAGTAATTTACCCTGACCCGATATCTTAAAATCGTCTCCGGTAATAAAGGTGGTATCGTTAATTTTCTTTTCAATAATTAAATTTAATTTATTATCATAAGGGTCAATACGCTTTCCTAAACTAAGTTTAGTGTCATCATTTAAATTTATAATTTTGGCCGGTGTTTTTTTATTTATTTCTAAAATATAATCCTCATTTATTTTAACTTCTGCTTGTTCGCTTAATATTTCCACTTTGTTTAAAAAAATATTGTTTCCGGCTATACCTATATCTATTTGTTTTATCCTTCTAGCTAAAAGAATATTGCATGCTTCTTCTTCTTTTTTAATACCAAAAGAAGTGGCGATTGAATTGTTATCACCGATGGGGATAATTGAAAAAAGCACGTCTTTTTGAAAAAAATCGTAAGCTTTATTAGTTATCATGGCGCTTATCACTTTATTGGCGGTGGCGTTGTTGCCGACAGCGACTATGGTTTTTACTCCGTTTTTAATTTCTGTTTGGATTACTTCTTTAACGTTTTTAATTGATCCCAGGCGGATTATTTTTCCATTTAATCCTAAATCGGTTAAACGAATTTCCACTTTGTTTAAAGCGCGGCGATAGCGTCCTTTATTTAGAAAATCATCGTAGATGTAAGTGTTCATAAACAAAGCTTCGGAAATTAAAGTTCTTCTTCTTTATTTTTTTTGATTTCTATTTTTTTAGCATTTTCCGCGGAAACAATAATTTGGCCGGTAATAGAGGCGCCTCTTTCGATAGAAATTTCACCACATTGAATATCGCCGGTAATTTTTGCGGTTTTACCAATTGCTAAATATTTTTTTACTTTAATATTTCCGTTGATTTCCCCAATAATTAAAGCCTCATCAGCTTCTATCGAGGCGCCGATTTTAGCTTTTTCTCCAATAAAAACATTAGCTTCTGTCTTTAGTGAGCCCTCTAATGAGCCTTCTATTACAATATCACCCTTACCATGAAAATTTCCTTTTACTTTAATTGATGAGCCGATAATTGTTTCAGCCTCTTTGAATTTTTTAAATTTTTCGTCTTTATTAAACATAAATTTAAATAATCACATCCCTCCTTAAAAGATGGATTTTTAATGCGCTTATTTGATAAAAAAGTAAAAATTATATTTTCATTTTAATATATATATTTTTTTTTGTCAAAAATTTATTTAATGTTATTATAATCCTTGGACATTTAGATGGCGGTTGTCAAATTTTTTATTTTTGGGTATTATTATTTTGTCTTCGCCCTTGTAGTTTAATGGATAAAACGAGAATCTCCTAAGTTCTAAATCCAGGTTCGATTCCTGGCGAGGGCACTAGATATTGACAAATATTGTATTTTGTTGTTATTGACTTTTTATATTTATAAGTTATTATGTTATTAAATAATTAATTTTGTTCTACGTAGAACAATTCATATTGGGCCATTAGCTCAGTTGGCTAGAGCGCTTCCATGGCATGGAAGAGGTCAAGGGTTCAAGTCCCTTATGGTCCACTATAAAATAAGACCAGATTTGTCTGGTTTTTGTTTTTTATAAATATTTAAAAAATTGTTCTTTGTAGAACAATTTTTATAAGAATTAAAAAGCATCCGCTTTAGTGGGTGTGTGTTTAGAGCGAGGCTCTCGGTTCGAGTAAAATATGTTAAATAAAATAAAATCACCTGCCTAGGTCTAGAGAGGAGATGTTTTTTCATTTGTAGTATTAAACTATATCAACTATGAATATGCAAAGTTTTTGCGTAATGAAATGGAGTAAAAATTTGGGTGAGCAAACTGAAATTATTCTTTGTAGTTCTCAAAAGTATTACTGCTAGGAAATGGCGCCCAATTCCTTACTACTTCTTCATATACTGGTGTGTCGCCCACTGAATCATGACAATTTTTACTACAATTAGCAGTATCTTCCTTATTAACTATCTTTCCTAGAGCCCATGATTTGCACGCCTCAAAATTTGTAAACACAGGACCGTATATTTCATTTTCTTGTAGTCTGTTTTTGTAATATGAGCCCTGCCATGTAGTCGCTGAGCTTGGTTTTCCACAACCAGACAATGTAATAGCGAATAAGAAAATAACTGACAGTAATAATGCTTTTTTCATAAGTTTTGTTGGTTAAGAATAAAAGAATAATTTTAGTTTTTGAACCGCATATTCGTTGTTAGATGAAGTTGCGAATATTTGGAGTAATTTTGTCTAACTATGTTTATTAAAGTAGAAATGGGGCGAACATTTAAGGCAATTGCTAAGTGGAAAGGATTAGTAACTAGAGCTTGGCACATTTGCTACGATCATATTTATTCAATATATAGTTTGTCTTATTTATAGATATATTTTGGTTTGAGTTTTTTGTTGTTATTTTTGTAGTATAAAAATAATATGTTCTTTGTAGAACATTGTTAAATTTTTATCTTTTAAAATAAAAAAGTTTTATAAATATTTAATATGTTCTTTGTAGAACAATTTAAATTATTTAATATTAGCCATAAAAACAGATATTTAAATAATTTATTAAAAATTAGCCAAAATATTTAGTTTTGCCTTTTATTATTAGTCATTGTATAATATATAAACAGATTAACCCTGCGGTCTTGCCGCAGGGAGCAGCTTAAGGGGGTTGCAGGGGGATATCCCCCTGCACGC
>MWDX01000020.1 GCA_002070735.1 Parcubacteria group bacterium ADurb.Bin115 | reverse complement strand
CATTATCCTTTCTTTGGCGCTGACGCTTTAATTTTACTATTAAGCTGCCTGCGCCGGAAACAAAGATTAATTATTCATTATCACATGGACACACCGGCTTTACCCGGATTTAAAAAAGTGCTCGCCCTCCCTTCACGTTTAATTTTGCCGCGGCTAATTAAAAAAGCGGAAAAAATCATAGTTTCCAGTCAAGATTATGCTGATAACGGTAATTTAGCCAAAATCGCTAAACTGTACCCGGAAAAAATCAAAGTCATACCCTTCGGCGTAGAAACAGACGTCTTCCGGCCAAAAATAAAAACAGACAATAGTAAAGTCGTTAACCAAGCAGCCGCTCTCGTCAATTTTGTCACCCGTCATTTCATTAAAAGAGGCGGACACACACTTTTGTTTATCGGCGGTTTGGACCAAGCGCATTATTTTAAAGGCTTAAGTTTATTATTAAAATCAATGAAATTAATTACCAGCACCGTTACTCTCAATATTATCGGCACCGGCGAATTAAAGAATCAATACGAAAAAGAAGTTAAATCTTTAGGATTAAGCAATCGGGTTAATTTTTTAGGAAAAGTTAGTGAAGATGAGTTAATCCGCCAATATCAAAATGCCGACCTCCTTATTCTCCCTTCCATTAACGAACATGAAGCTTTCGGCTTAGTCTTAATAGAAGCGATGGCCTGCGGCGTGCCCGTTATTGCCAGTCGCCTGCCGGGCGTACGCAGCGTCTTTGAAGACGGCAAACAAGGCTATTTTTGCGAACCGGGCAATGTCCGCGATTTAGCCGAAAAAATAGACCAGCTATGCCGGGATGAAAATAAAAGACAAGCGATGGGACAAGCAGCTAGAATTCTGGCTAAAGACAAATATGACTGGGAAAAGATAGCCGACCAGATATTAGACGAATTTTCAAACAATAGATAATATATGATTATCGGCATGGCCAACAATCTTTTAGGAAAATATGGACGCGGCAGCGGCGCGGAGGTGATTGTTGAAAAAATGGCCGCTGATTATCGCCAGCAAGGTCATCAAGTCTTCATTATCACCACCAAGCCCAAAGGAGCGGCTGACGGTGACCGCGATGATTGCTATTATCTTCCGTCAAATTATCACCGCTTGAAAGATTGGTCGACTCCTAGAAAATTCCTATGGCATGCCGGCCAGCTTTTATTGCCTGGAAATTGCCGAAAAATTAAAAAAATACTGCAAGCAAGAAAACCGGATTTATTTATTACCCACAATCTTCTCGGCCTCGGCGCCAGTCTTCCCCGCCTTTTAAAAAAATACAACATTCGACACGAACACGTACTCCATGATATTCAACTATTACATCCGTCGGGTTTGATGTATTGGGGACAAGAACATATAATCAGTAGTCCGGCCGCCAAAATCTACCAAGCGCTCACCAAACATTTACTAAAAAACGCGAGTCTTATTATTTCACCTTCATACTGGTTGCTTGCCCTCCACACTCAACATGGATTCTTTCTTAATCAGGCTAAAAAAATAAGACGGAATTTTAATTTAAAAAAAATAACTCCAGCCACTTTAAAGAAACCAATAAATTTCGTCTTCACCGGTCAAATAGAAAAACATAAAGGGATAAATATCTTGCTCTCGGCATGGAAACAAGCCAATCTGACGCCAGAAACAGCCAAACTGATGATCGCCGGAGACGGCTCTTGGGCGGACTGGTTAAAAAAAGAAGTAGCCCTAATTAATAATATTGAGTATGTCGGTCGCCTTGACCGCGCTGGCATTACTGCGCTATTGGAAAAATCTGATGTGGTCGTTTTGCCTTCTTTAGTTTATGAAAATTCTCCCACCAGCCTTTGGGAGGCGGCAGCGGCCGGAAAACGCGCAATCGCTTCCGATATCGGTGGCATTCCGGAATTATCCCCCTATCTCAACTTGCTTCTAATTCCTCCCGGCGACGTTTATGCCTTAGCGGAAGCCTTTAAAACAATTACTCACTAAGATAAAAAAACCTCCGCTTCAGCAGAGGTTTTAAATTATTAAAACCTATAAATTTCTAAGCTTGAAACCCGCGCAAGCGCTTCTGCGCCTGAAGAGCAAAGATCGTCTTATTCAATCCGTTTTCAAGAGTAACAACCGGCATCCAGCCTAAATTTTCCCGAGCCAGCCTGATATCGGGTAAAACCAGTTCGCTCATAAATAAGCGCTCATCCTTATAGACTATACGGGAATCGGAATTAGTCGCCCTGATAATCATCATCGCCAAATCAGTAAAATTAACATCAACATCAGAACCAATGTTTATTGGACCCGCTTCTTTAGAACCCATCAATTTAATCGCGGCATCAATAGCATCATCAACATAACAGAAAGAAGAAGAAAATCTGTCGTCGCCAAAAATTACTAAATCTTTTCCATCTAAAGCGTTATTGATAAAATCAGGAATCATTTGGTCGTCATTAAGTTCCATGCGCGGACCGTAGACACGAAAAAGCCGAATAATCTTGGTGTCTAACCCAAATACTTCATGATAATTAACCACCAAAGTCTCGGCAAAACGCTTGCCCTCATCATAACAACTGCGTGACGAAAGCTGGTCAACAAGCCCGAGTTCATTTTCTGAAACTTTACGATCAGCCGCTCCCACTTGACGCGGACCATAGACAACCGAAGAAGAAAACTGCATAAATTTAGCTTTAGAAGCTAAAGCTAAATCAAGCAAATTAATTACGCCGAGAGAATTAGCAGCTAGAGTGGCCACGCGATTTTCCAAAAAACGACGAGGCGACATTGGACAAGCTAAATTATATATCTCCTGCAAACCCTGAAATTCCAATTTAAATTTCTTTAATTCCGGCAAAGCGGACCAATTGAGGGGCTTAGAAATATCATGATTAATGAAAACAAAGTCCGGATTAGAAAGAAGGTGGTCAATATTGCTCTCACTGCCACTAGAAAAATTATCAACGCAGATGACTTTACAGGTTTTAACCAGTTCATCGCAAAGATGAGAGCCGATAAAACCGGCGCCGCCAGCTACGAGCACATTCTTTTTTTCAAAAATTACTTGTTTGGGCATATGATTATAAAACGGATATAAATAAATTTAAGCAATAAAAACAAACTAATTAATAAAATTAACCACACCAACGTTAACGCCACCGCTAAAACTCTCAGGAAAAGCATAGAAAGACTCCAACAAATCACCCTTGCCACTAAATACACGAACATGCGGAGTGGCTCCAGGTTTGGCGCCAACCACAATATCAGCACGGCCATCATTATCAAGATCGCCGGCGGCGACACTGAAGCCTCCCTGCCAATTGCGCCCGTAGGCCATAAAAGTCTTCTTAAGTTCACCTTTATTGGAAAAAATCTTTAACCAAGGTTCTCGGCCGAAACCAGGAGCAATAATAATCTCATCCTTATAACGATCAGAGCGTCCGTCAACATTAGCGACCGCCACCTGCAGACCCCCCTTAAAGTTTTTTTCAAAAGCAAAAAATTGGCCCTGCAAATGTCCTCGTCGATCGAAAATTTTTACTTCGGGAGCACCGCCTTGCCCGGGAACGGCAATAATTTCCGCAGCTCCTTGTCCATCGATATTGCCAGCCGCCACATTAACCCCCCCGCGAAAATTCTTAGCAAAAGCAAAAAATTGACCTTTTAATAGGCCCTTATGGTCAAAAATACGCACATGCGGACCGCCGCCAGCCCCAGCGCCAACCACTATTTCTGCCAAACCATCATCGTTAACATCGGCTACGGCCAAACTAAAACCACCTTTAAAATTGCGTTCGTAGACTAAAAATTTACCACGTAAAGTACCATCAGGGCCATAAATACTCACATAAGGTTCTTGGCCGGCGGGAGCGGCGCTAATGATTTCATCCTCACCGTTACCATCAACATCACCGGCGGCAAAAATACCTCCAGCCGCTTCGGATAGAGGCCAGGCATCCAAAATAACACCGCTTTTATCACGTATTTCCAAACTGCTGCTAGCCGTTGTCGTGGCCGGACTTATCATTAAACGTGCCAGATGAGAATATAGACCTTCTTGAGCAACGGTCACCGCTCTTTCCAGATTAACGCGACCCGAACCGAGTTGACCGAGATAATTGGGATTAAGGCGACTAATGTTATCCGTTGTCTGTAAAAGTATTTTGACAATTTCGGCAGGTCTTAATTGAGGATTAGCTTCGGCTATTAAAGCTAAGGAGCCGCTAATCACCGCCGCGGCCATTGAAGTGCCGGACCAAAAACCATCATAATATTTATCAGGATCATTAGGATTGCCACCATGCGTAATCGTGCTATAGAAACTGACGCCAGGAGCGGTCAGGTCAATGCATTTGAAGCCGTAGCTGGAAAAATCAGTTTTCTGATCTAGGGCATCAGTCGCCGCTACTCCTATTACCATATTTTCTCCGTTTTTACCATCATAACAAGCCGGATAAATCGGTGTCTTGTCCGTGTTATAAGCTTCGCCGTCTTGTTGCTCATTACCGGCGGCCGCGACGACGATAACACCGGCGTCATAAGCGCGTTGAATAGCGTCTTGTAAAGCCTGGCTATAGTTAAAACCGACAAAACTTAAATTAATAATATCGGCACCATTATGAACGGCGTAATCAATTGCTCTAACCACCGCGCCAATATGGCCCTCACCTTTATCATTAAGGGCGCGCAAGGGCATTATTTTTGCTTTCCAGGTAACGCCGCTAATGCCTTTATAATTATTACCGACCGCCGCCATTATTCCCGCCACCATCGTCCCGTGAGAAACACCGGACTCCGTCCAGCCTTCATCGAATTTAGGCGAAGGATCAGGCAAATTCTGAACAAAATCCCATCCTGAAACATCGTCAATAAAACCGTTGTGGTCGTCATCAATCTGATTATTAGGAATCTCCTGACGGTTAATCCAAATATTATCGCGCAAATCGGGATGGTCAATCTCTACGCCGGCATCAATCACTGCCACCGTTATATTCGGACTGCTGTTAATTTTTTCCCAAGCGGCCGGAGCTTTAATGCGAGTAAGATACCATTGGTTGCCATAATAAGAATCATTCGGCAAAAAACTGGCGCTAACGGCCAACGGCGCTAATAATAAAAAGACAAAAAAAGAGGCTAAAAATGGTTTCATAGCATCTTTATCATAACATATTTATCAGACAATTCAAAGATAAAAAAATGGGCTCAGCCCATTTTTATCTTTCGGTTAATATCTTTAAAGTTTCTCTGGCTGATTGTTCCCAACTAAATTGATTTGCCCGGGCTAATCCCCTAGAAATTAAATCTCGGCGCAAATTTTCATTACCGGCGACAGTGGCTAAAGAGGCGGCTAGTTCATTCTTGTCTCGAGGATTAAAATAAATGGGCGCCTCCCCTAATATTTCTCTCAAAACCGGAATATCGGAAACTAAGGTCGGCACGCCGCAAGCCATCGCCTGTAAGACGGGGATACCGAAGCCCTCGTACAGAGTCGGGAAAACAAAAGCCAAAGCGGCGCTAAAGATAATCGGTAAATCCTCTTCCGCTACCCAGCCAGGCATTAAAACCTGACGACTAAGATTATATTCTTCAATAATATATTTCACTTCGTCGTAACCAAAACCGGCATTGCCTATTAAAACTAAACTGATATCACTGTGAGGATTTGTTTCTTTAAATAAAGCAAAAGCCTCCACCAGGGCTTGGGTGTTTTTCTTCTTTTCCAAGCGGCCAACGTACAAGAAAAAAGGCTCCTCAAGTCCATATTTTTCTAAAATAAGACGACGCTCCTCTTTATCGGTACGAACAAAATAAAGTTCGCGGGCATAACCGTTATGAACCACCTTAATCTTTTCTGCATATTTCTGAGAATAAACATCAAGAATTTCTTGACGAGTAAATTCGGAAACAGCAATAATTGTGCGGGCATGTTTTAAAGCATAGGCTGTAGACCAAACCAAATAATCGAAAGGACTTGACTCATAGCGACCGCGGGTAAACAAACGCGTCAACAAATTTAAAAAACGTTTGCCCGTTTTTGATACCAAGCGTAATCCCCGACGTTGATATAAGCCCCCTTCACGCAGAAAGGCAATATCGTGAATGGTATTAACCGTATGGCGCGGTCGGAATAAAGGTAAAGAATGAGCGGGCACAAAAAGCACGTCAGGGCGCCTCACAATCATTTCCCAAGACAAACGGCCAAGAGTCCAAAAATATCGCCAAGGCCAATGGAGCCGGCGTAATTGAAAATTAGGATAAGGCGCGATGACTGCCTGTAAATCAGGAGAAACTTCCTTGTCTAAATAAAGAATATATTTGTTTTTACGATCAAGCCGGGCTAAATGCTTAATGATATAAAAAGAATACCACTCTGTTCCCGTGCGCAAAGATCGATTGGCGCGAGAAGCGTCAATGCCGATAATCATATAGGTAAAACTATTTGGTGGCCAAAATACTACGCTTATAAGAATCGAGATTGTCCAAAGCAATTCCTGTTCCTTTGGCTACGCATAATAAAGCGTCATCAGCAATATAGGCAGGGACACCGGTAGTTCGAGCCACTAACTGATCAATGTTGCGTAAAAGAGCGCTGCCGCCGGACAAAATAATGCCTTTATCCATAATATCCGCCGCTAATTCCGGCGGGGTCTTTTGCAACACTCTTTTCGCGGCGGCAATAATCGCTTCCAATTCATTCTGGATAGCTTCGGTGACATCGTCGCTAGAGACG
This sequence comes from Parcubacteria group bacterium ADurb.Bin115, assembly GCA_002070735.1. Lineage (GTDB taxonomy): Bacteria > Patescibacteriota > Patescibacteriia > Patescibacteriales > UBA12465. The sequence continues at coordinate 5,222 of MWDX01000020.1, read as the reverse complement.
GTAATGCTTCTGGGCAAACCGGTAACGATATCCCTGCCCCTTATTTCCATATACAGCTTATCTTCTATGTATAAAGCGGAACCAATATTTATCTTAATCTCTTCCGCCGTCCGGTCGCCGATTGCGAGATTATATTTTTTGCGGATATGCTCCAAAATAGCGGCATCAAATTTATTACCGCCGACGCGCACTGAAGTCGAGGCTACAATTCCTCCCAGAGAAATAACAGCCATTTCCGCCGTGCCGCCGCCGATATCAATAATCATGTGTCCAGTAGCCGATCCGATGGGAATATCGGCACCAATAGCGGCCGCCACGGGTTCTTTGATAATATATGCAGCTTTAGCTCCGGCGGCGATAGTCGCCTCAATTACTGCCCGCCTTTCGGTTGAAGAAATTCCCGCCGGGACAGCCACCATTACCTCTGGACGAAAAAGACGGACACCGCCTAAAGTTTTATTAATAAAATAACGAATCATCGCCTCGGTTGTCCGATAATCGGCAATCACACCATCTTTTAAAGGACGGGCGGCCACAATTGTGTCTGGCGTCCGCCCCAGCATATCCTTAGCCTCATTACCGACTGCCAAAATCTTATTGTCGTCAAGAGAAATAGCCACCACCGAAGGTTCGTTAATAACGATGCCCCGACGTGGTAAATATACTAAGGTATAAGTTGTTCCCAAATCAATACCGATGCGTTTTATAAACATAAATTAGGCTAAAATAAAAGAAAAAATTTCAGAAACTGAGATTCCTCCTATAAAACTATATGTTACCCCAAATTCCCTGGTCGGTCAAATGGAGAATATTATTCTTCGTAAGTATCCGCAACTTCGCTATTTTCATTCTCAGTCTGGTTGGCGATGATTTTTTTTACTTTTTCCGCAAATTCATAGGTGTCAAAATCATCTTTAATAAAATAATAATCCGCTCCCAACTCTAAACTGCGGTTTTTACTGTCCTCATCGCTTAAATCGGTAAAAATAAAAATGGATAAATTAGATAATTCTTCATCTTCTTTAATTCTCTTTATAATTTCAAAGCCGTCAAGTTTAGGTAAAATTAAATCTAAAATCATATAATCAGGAGAAAAAGACCGGATATTGTCCAATAATTCTTCCAGTTCCTCTTCCCCTTCGCTCGACTCGACGACAAATTCATCGGCGCTGAACTGAGCTTCCAGCCCATAAAGAAGGTTGACATCATCCTCGAGAATAAAAATTTTTTTATTAGCCATATGATTTATCAGATTCAAAGATTAATCGTCATTGAATCTTATTTAATTTTTTGTTTTAGCATTAATAATGGGTCGCCACCAATCCTCATGCTGGCGATACCAATCAACGGTTTCGGCCAAACCACGTTCAAAAACGATTAATGGTTCCCAACCTAAATCTCTCTTGGCTTTACTAAAATCAACGGCATAGCGTAAATCATGCCCGGGACGATCGGCCACATAGTTAATCATTTCCTCTCCCTGACCAAAAATAGATAGCAACTTCTTGGTAATTTCCAGATTGCTGCGCTCGCTGTTGCCCCCCAAGCAATAGGTTTCGCCAATTTTTCCTTTCTGTAAAATCAAATCAATGCCCCGGTTATGATCATCTACATGAATCCAATCACGGACATTGCTTCCCCGACCATAAACAGGCAACTTTTTTCCGTCAATTAAATTAGTGATAAAGAGAGGAATCAGCTTTTCTGGATATTGATAAGGACCATAATTATTGGAGCAATTGGAAATAGTAATCGGCAAGGCATGGGTATAGAAATAAGCTCTTACTAAATGATCGGAAGCGGCCTTAGAAGCGCTATAAGGAGAACGCGGGTTATAGGGGGTATTTTCATTAAAACGGCCACCATCAAGAGGCAGGGTGCCAAAGACTTCATCGGTGGAAATGTGGTGAAATCTAACACCGCCGTGTTTTTGGGCCGCGTCCAAAAGCACACGCGTCCCCTCTACATTAGTACGAACAAAATCAGCGCTATTTAAAATAGAACGGTCAACATGACTTTCGGCGGCAAAGTGAACAATCGCGTCAACTTCCGCTACTAAACTGTCAACCAAATCGATATCGGTAATATCACCGCGCACAAAACGATAAGCATAATTATTATCTAAATCGCGCAAATTTTCCAGATTGCCGGCATAGCTCAAAACATCCAAGTTGATAATCCTGTCGTCAGGATGATTCTTCAACCAATAATGAATAAAGTTGGAGCCGATAAAACCGGCGCCACCGGTCACTAATAATTTCATAAAACCGCTTTTAATCTAGAGCAAATTGCTTCCGCCTCTCCGGGAGCATAAGCTTCTTTCCGCCATAAAGGCAAATTGTCGCCGGCAATTCGGGGAATAACATGGAAATGGAGATGGGGAATTTCTTGACCAGCGACCGGATCATTATTTTCAAATACGTTATAGCCGGCATAGGCCAGTTTCGTCTTTAACATTAAACCGCATTTTTTTACCACCGTAATCAAAGACTGTAATTCTTCATCCGGGATCTCTTCCAAATTAGCATAGTGCCTCTTAGGAACTACTAAGAGGTGACCTTTATGAACGGGCGCTATATCCAAAAAAGCTAAAACCTGACCGTCTTCGTAAACCTTAAAAGAAGGAATTTCGCCGGCTATTATTTTACAAAAAAGACACATAATTTTAATTTATTTTATAAGGACTGTCCGGATTCTGTTCCCAACGAATTTCATCGATTTCGTCCTGTTTTAAAACACCTTTATAGAGTTTGTCCGGCAAATTTATCGAAAGAGCCGGCACTCCAGAAAGACACTGATATCCATGGACAACGCCGGGCGGAACCAGGACGGAGCAAGGATTATCTTCGCCAACTTCTATTTCCATTTTTTCGCCTTTAGTCGAAGAATCAGCGCGACGATCCCAGAGATGCAAACGAAAACGGCCCGGGCCGATAAAGATAAAAAAATCACTTTGATAAACGTGCTCATGCGGGCCGCGAATTACTCCAGGTAAAGTCAAGCTGACATAAGACATCGCCGGAGCCAAATCACTCTCATCGCGACGATATATTTCCATCAGCCAACCGCGGTCATCGCTAAATTTTTTTATTTTCTTAATAATCACCCCTTTAATCATATGATTCAAAAAAATAATAAATTAGGCTATTTTATTTGGCGCAAATCCAATAATCCGTTCTGGGCTCCGAAATAAGCGATTTTAGAAGCGGTATTCTTGGCCCCCAAATACAAAGCCCGCTTAATATCGCCGCCACTAAGTTCCCAACCGGCGACAAAAGAAGAATTAAAGACATCGCCGACACCGGTGATATCAACCCTTTTCTTCTCCGGAAAAACCGCCTGATGATAGAAATTATGACCATCATAAACATCGGCTCCATCCTGCCCACTGGTAATTAAAACGATTTCCGGACCAGCCGCCTTTAAAGCGACTAAAAGATTCTTCACATTATTTAGAAAGGCCGGACTCTGGCCGCGATAACGGGCATCACTTAACACCAATTCAATCGCCTCATCTTTATTAACACAAAAAACCGAAGTTCTTTTTAAGAAAGAAGCTATTTTTTTCAAACCAGCCTGATACTGAGACGCCCCCGGATTCCAAGCGATTTTCGGGCCAGAAAGAGAAAAAATTTTCCTGGCTGCCGGCAACCAATCGCCTGGCAAAGAAGCCAAATACAACCAATCGGCTTGCTTTAAAATTCTTTCTTCTTGCCGGCTTATTCGTAAATCATTATGAGCGGCGCGACTGGTAAAAATTATCCGTTCGCCGCCAGGGGTGACAAGAATAAAAGAGATCATAGTCTCCCTGTTCTTTTCTGACGACACCAAAGAAGTGATGACGCCATGCTGGCGCAGATTAGCAATAATGGCTCGGCCGCTTTCATCTTGACCGACTCTAGCGAGACAAGCGGTTTTAAATCCAGACACGGCAAAATTTACAGCCGCATTGGCGGCGCCGCCGCCGAATAAAAAATAAAAGCGATCAATTTTAATTTTCGCTCCGTACTCAAAAGCTAAAAGCTTCTGGCGCAAAACATCGCGCTGATTATCTATGAGAACCCCCTCATCGGTAAAAAAAGTGGTGTCGCGAGTCGCCCCGCCGACCGTAATGATATGATTTTTCATAAAATAAAGCTTTATTCTATCATAACACGAATTAAGGCCTTTTCAAAAAAAATGGCTTAAGCCGCCGACCGGCCAGGGCAAGTAAATTAAAAAACAGGCCAACCAAAAAAAGACTGATTACGGCGGTGGCGGCTAAATCTTTCCAAAAATAATCTGAAAATAAAAATAACTTTTCGGCAGAACCTGACCGGGCAAAAATAAGTAACAGTAAATTATAACTCAACGCCTCGACTAAAACGGCGATGACAGTAAGTAATAAAAAAGCATATAATGAATGATTGGTCAACCAGTTTTCTAAAACTAGATAAACCACGGCCGTACTAAACAAAAGAGATAATAAAGCGACTCCGAAAGGGTGAAAACCCAAAACATCCAGAAACCAACCAGCGGCCAACGCCAAAAACCAAACCTGATCCTTGTTAAAAATCAGAAAAGCGGAAATAATGGCCACAATTATCAAATTCACACTATTCCAAGGAAACGACCAAGCGCTCACTAACGAAAACTGAATAATGGCCAAGAAACCGGCCAAGATCAATAGGGCAAAATATGTGAAAATCTGGCGCGTCATAATCAGGGTAAAATAACTGAAACTATTGTCAAACTATGCCAAGAGGAAAGAGGCTCAATAGTAACATCTTGCCAAATCTCATTACTTTGCTTATTGACTTGGGCTACTCGACCGATAACTAAACCACGGGGAATATCGCCACCAAGGCCAGAGGTGATAATAATATCGCCTTGGTTTATCTCCTCAAGCTGGGGAATATAATTCATTTTAATGGTCAAACCCAGTTCCCCTTCGGCTAAACCGATGGTTTTAGTGTTATTAATAATAGCCGCCGGCAACTGACAATTAGTGCTGGTAGTTAAACAAGCACGAGCGCTGTGGTCCTTCACCTCGACTATTTTCCCTATAATCACTCCGCTCTCGTCAATCACGCCCAAACCGGGACGCAAGCCTTCAGCCGCGCCTTTGTCCAAAACGATATCCTGAGCGTCTTCGGCGGATTCAAACAAATTTTGACGAGAAACAATATTGGCGCTTAACACCTGATAGTTATTAGCGTTAACGAAATCTAATTGCTTTCTCA
>MWDX01000019.1 GCA_002070735.1 Parcubacteria group bacterium ADurb.Bin115 | reverse complement strand
TATTATATAAATGTAAAAAATGGTCATTATTATAATAATGTGTTAATATTATTAATAAATACGAATGATTAATTATATTTTATGATTAGAAAAATATATTATTAGCCATATATAAAAATTTGACTCCGTATTAACGGGCTCTCTAATAAATAATCCGTTGAATATTGGCATTTGGGAAAATTAAAATTTTAAAATAAAAAAAACAAGATAATTCTATGAACAAACACAAAATTACGATTATCGGTGCCGGCATGGTTGGTAGCACCGCCGCCTATGGTTTAATTGCTTCCGACATTACTGAAGAAATCGCCTTAATTGACCTTAACGAAAAATTAGTAAAATCACAGGTGATGGATTTACAGCATTCCGTCCCTTTTTGGGGATATACTGATGTTAAGGTTGGAACTTATGACGATATTAGAGATAGTAAACTAGTAGTTATAACTTGCGGCGCGGCTCAGAAATCGGGTGAAACCAGGCTAGATTTGTTAAAGAAAAATTCCGCCATTATCAAAGATTTAATGCCTAAAATATTTAAAAAGAATCCCAACATAATCGTCTTAATGGTAACTAATCCGGTGGACATACTCACCAACCTCGCCATTAAAATGTTTCCCAAAAAGAAAAGGCAAATTTTCGGTTCTGGGACCATTCTCGATACTGCTAGATTTCGTCTTATTTTGGGCGAAAAAATGTCGGTTGACCCCAAAAGTGTTCATGCTTATATTGTTGGTGAACATGGCGATAGCGAACTACCTCTTTGGAGCACGGCTATGGTCGGGAATACAAATATTGATAATTTTTATAAATTGTCAAAATCAAATAAAAAAAGAATATTTGATCAGGCAAAAAACGCCGCCTATGCCATTATTAAAGGCAAACAAGCAACATATTACGCTATTGCCGCCGGCATTGTTCAATTAAGTCGCGCTGTTCTATTTGATAAAAAAACAGTTTTTACCGTTTCCCATCCCTTAAACGGAGAGTTTGGCATTAAGGACGTTTCTTTAAGCTTGCCCGTAGTTATTGGCGGGCAGGGGGTTATACGCCGAATTAACATGGAAATTTCGGCCGAAGAAAAAAGACTGTTGCAAGCTTCAGCAACCAAATTAAAAAAGGCCGAGCAAGGATTGAGATAATAATTGTTTTTCATCATTATAAAAAAATATACCGACATCTGCTTAAAGCCGCTCCTTAATGCCAATACCCGGCCCATTCCGCGCAAAAATTGCCATACAGCCCTAAATAACAGGGCTGGTTTTTTTATTGATTTTATGCTACATTAAGCAAAGATTAATCAATAATTCAGATTAATAATGGCCAGCATTTTTAAGCTAAAATCAGAATTTGAGCCTGCCGGCGATCAACCGCAAGCCATAGAAAAACTCCTCAAAGGATTGGAGGCTGGTTTTGATTATCAAACCCTACTGGGTGTAACTGGCTCCGGTAAAACTTTTACCGCGGCTAAAGTCATTGCCGCCTACAATAAACCGGCTTTAGTGATTGCTCCTAACAAAGCTCTGGCCGCTCAATTATACCGAGAATATAAAAACTTCTTTCCGGAAAATGCTGTTCATTTTTTTGTGTCATATTATGATTATTATCAGCCGGAAGCATATTTACCTATCACTGATACCTATATCGACAAAGAAGCGATGATTAATGAAGAAATGGACAGATTGCGCCACGGAGCTACTTCGGCTCTTTTAAGCCGGCGTGACGTCATTATTGTCGCCTCCGTTTCCTGCATATATAATCTCGGCGTACCTCTTAATTACTTGGGCGCTTCTTTACATTTAGAAATAGAGCAAATGATTACCCGCCAAGATTTAATTAGGCAGCTGGTGTCCATGCAATTTAAAAGAGTAAATGGTGAAATTCAGCGTGGACAATTCCGAGTACGGGGAGATGTTTTTGAAATCAGGCCAATGTCGGAAAACGTGGTCTATCGTTTAGACTTAGAAGGGCAGAGGGTAAAAAGCTTAAATATCCTTGATAACACTACCAAAAATATTCTGAAAAATTTGCAAGAAATTGTGATTTTTCCGCCCAAGCACTTTATTTCTACAAAACCGCAAATTGAACAAGCGCTTAAAAACATTGAAGAAGAATTACAAGATAGGCTGGCCTACTTTAAAGCTAATAAATTATTTCTGGAAGCAGAAAGATTGGAACGGCGCACTCGCTATGATATCGAGATGCTGCGCACTTTAGGTTATTGCCACGGCATTGAAAATTATTCCCGCCATTTATCGGGCAAACTTGCCGGAGAGGCCCCGGATCCACTTTTAAGCTATTTTCCTCTCAAAGACGGCAAACCAGACTTTTTAACCATTATCGACGAATCCCATATTACCATTCCTCAAATTAGGGGTATGTATAATGGTGATCGGGCACGCAAAGATACCTTAGTTAAATTTGGCTGGCGTTTGCCCAGTGCCTTGGATAACCGCCCCCTTAAATTTTCCGAATTTCAAAAAAGAGTAGGTCAAGTTATTTGCACCACCGCCACTCCTGGAAATTATGAAAAAAAACATTCTCAGCAGATTGTCGAACAAATTATTCGCCCCACGGGCTTAGTTGATCCGGAGATTGAAATCAGACCAGTTTATGACAAAACAACTAATTATAGCCAGATTAATGACATTGTGAACGAGGCAGAGAAATTGGCTGCTAAAGGAGAGCGCGTGATCATCAACACCTTAACCAAAAAACAAGCAGAAGATCTCAGTGCTTATTTAAATAACAAAAAAATCAAAGCCAATTATCTCCACTCGGACATTAAGACCTTCGAACGCACTGATATCTTAAAATCTTTCCGTGAAGGTGTGTTTGACGTCCTCATCGGCGTTAATCTCTTGCGCGAAGGCTTGGATTTGCCGGAAGTGACTTTAGTGGCGATTTTAGACGCCGACCGCGAGGGCTTTTTGCGCAGCGAAACCTCGCTGATGCAGATAATGGGCCGCGCTGCCCGCAATGTTTCCGGAAAAATTATTCTTTATGCCGATAAGATGACCGATTCAATGAAAAGAGCCATAGCAGAATCAAGCAAAAGACGCGAAAAACAGTTAGCGTATAATAAAAAACACGGCCTTAAACCGAAAACGGTTATAAAAAAAATTGAAAGCATGCTGGGATTAGAAGAGGAAAGGGAAGAAAATAAAAATTTCAAACAAAATAAAAATAAGCTGCAAAAATATGAAAACCGAAAAGATAGGTCCGCTTTTTTGAAGCCACGGAATTAATGATTAAGCATTATTTCACCAGAATAATTTATGGCTACTTATAGACAACAAAAATATGCAGGATAAAATAATCATCCGCGGCGCTAGGATGCACAATTTAAAAAATATCAACCTGGAAATACCGCATAACAGCTTGACGGTAATCACCGGCGTTTCCGGTAGTGGCAAATCGTCGCTGGCTTTTGATACTATTTTTGCGGAAGGGCAGAGACAATATGTGGAGTCGCTCTCGCCCTATATGCGCCAATTTTTAGGGCAGAAAAAACCAGCGGATGTCGATGAAATTTTAGGTTTGGCTCCAGCGATATCCATAGATCAAAAAGCTCTATCCCATAACCCCCGTTCCACCGTCGGTACTTTGACAGAAATTCATGATTATCTGCGCCTTCTTTATTCGCGGGTGGGCGAAGTCTTCTGTCCTCACTGCGGCCTTAAAATCGAAAAACTAACACTGGAAGAAATGATTGATATCATTATCTCTCGAGGCAAAGAATATAAAGAAGAATATGCCGTTATCTTTAGTCCGGTAGTACGCGGCCGTAAAGGCGAATATTATCAGCTTTTATACGACTATTTAGCCTTAGGGTATTCGGAAGCCAGGGTTGACGGAGAAATAAAAAATTTAAGAGAACCAGTTAAACTAAAAGCCAAAACTAAGCACGATATTGAAATAGTGATTGATAAAGTAATGATTAAAGACGAAGGCCGTTTATTTGAAGCCGTGGAAAATGCCTTGCAGTACAGTCAAGGCTTGGTCATTGTTAAATTTCAAAAAAATGAATTTCTGTTATCATCGAACTGGACTTGTCCGAACGACAACTTCGCTTTTCCGGAAGTAGAACCGCGCCTTTTTTCTTTCAACTCTCCCTATGGCTCTTGTCCGCAATGTTTCGGCTTGGGAAAAATCGGTTTTTTCGGAGATAAAATCTGCCCCGAATGTAAAGGCCAAAGACTGAGACCAGAAGCTTTGTCGGTGCGCTTAAACAACAAAAATATAGCTGAAGTCAGCCATTTAAGCATTGATAAAGCCTATGACTTCTTTTGGAAATATTACCAAAAGATGACTAAGCGCCAGCTGACAATTGCCGACAATGTGATGGCTCAAATTCTCAACCGTTTAGAATTTCTAGATAAAGTCGGCTTGAACTACCTGTCTTTAGACAGGGAAGCGGAAACTCTTTCCGGGGGCGAAGCCCAGCGCATTCGCTTGTCTTCCCAAATCGGTTCCCAGCTTTCCCACACTCTTTATGTTTTAGACGAACCGACTATTGGCCTGCACGAACGCGACACCGACAGACTCATCAAAACACTGGAGACCCTAAGAGATAAAAATAATACCGTCATCATCGTTGAACATGACGCGCGCACGATTTTAGCTTCAGACTATCTGCTTGATTTAGGACCGCTGGCTGGCGTTCACGGCGGCCAAATCGAGGCCATGGGCGAGACTAAGAAATTATTAGCGGCTGAAGAAAAAAAACCGGGCAGCCAATCGATGACTCTGCAATACCTGAGCGGTCATCAAGAAATTTCCTTACCGGAAAAAAGACGCAGTCAGAATCATGGCAGCCTAAAAATCATCGGCGCTAAAATTAATAATCTAAAAAATATAAAAGTAGAGATACCACTGGGAAAACTAGTTGGTATTAGTGGCGTTTCCGGCTCCGGCAAATCATCTTTACTGTATGATGCTTTATATAAAAATCTATCTTATATAAAAAATAACCCCGGTAAGAAAAATAATCTTAAAGGAGTCACGGAAATAAAGGGGGCGGAATATATTAATAAAATTGTAGTTATCGATCAATCGCCTATCGGCCGTACGCCCCGCTCTAATCCCGCCACCTATACCGGCATATTTACGCCAATCAGGGATTTCTTCGCTGAATTGCCGGAAGCTAAAGAGAGAGGCTATTCTATCTCCCGCTTCTCCTTTAATCGACCCGGTGGTCGCTGCGAGGCCTGCGAAGGCGCTGGCTCCAATCTGATTGAGATGCATTTCTTGCCGCCGGTGCTGGTAGAATGCGAGGTATGCAGAGGAAAACGTTTTAACCGGGAAACCCTGCAAGTGAAATATAAGGGCAAAAACATTGCCAACGTCTTAGAAATGACGATTGATGAAGCGATAGAGCTGTTTGAAGGAAATTATTATATTACCGACAAGCTTAAAGTTCTACAATCGGTCGGCTTGGGCTATCTCAAACTCGGACAATCGGCCACCACTTTATCCGGAGGCGAAGCGCAGAGAGTAAAAATTGGCAAAGAACTGACTCACACTTTAGGGAAACGCAGCCTCTATTTATTAGACGAACCGACTACCGGTCTCCATTATTATGATATCGCTATGCTGCTTAAAGTTTTAAACCAATTGGTGGAGAAGGGAAATTCCGTATTAGTTATAGAACATAATCTGCATATGCTCAAATCCATGGACTACATCATTGATTTGGGGCCGGAAGGCGGCGACAAGGGCGGTAAGATAGTAGCCACCGGCACGCCGGAAGAAATCGCCGCTAATCCTAATAGCTTAACCGGGCAATATTTACAAGAAATGCTTTCAAAAAAGAAAAAGGCCGAACATTGAATGCCCGGCCAGTCAACCTCCGTTTTAAGTGGTTAGCTTTTAGAGAAAGACAAAAAAGAAGCATAAAAAAGATAAATATAATAATATCTACGACGAGAGTGAATGAGTTTGGGTCATCAGGCCAAAATATATCATAAAATGTTAGGCCTGCCATTACTAATAAAACGCAACTCACTAAATATCCCAATAAAATCAAAATGAAATTAGATAAAAATATTAAAATTAGACCTTTTGCGGAACAAGTCTATCAAATAACTAAAAAAATTAAGGTGGGTCAAGTGGCAACTTACAGACAAATCGCTCAAGCAATAGGCAAACCTTTAGCCGCCCGCGCTGTTGGCCAAGTTCTGCATAACAACCCCTTTGCGCCGCAGGTACCTTGTCATCGGGTGATTAAAAGCGACGGGCGTCTTGGCGGCTTTGCTAGGGGAAGCAAAAAGAAACTAAGCCTTTTGCGTCAAGAAGGAATAATAATTAAAAATAATAGTCTGGACTTAAATAAATATCAAGCAAAGCTGTAAATATGGCTCATCCTCTAAAAAATTTATTAAAAGATATCCCTAAAATGCCCGGCGTCTATTTTTGGTACGGACAAAAAGGAGAAGTCTTATATGTTGGCCGGGCGGTCAATTTAAAAAACCGCCTAAGTCAATATTTTCAAAAAAGGATAGACTCTCGCATCTCTGAGATGGTGGCGCAGGCGCAAGATTTAAAATTTATCATCTGTGACAGCTTGCTGGAAGCGATTATTTTAGAGGCGGCTAATATAAAAAAATACTGGCCCAAATATAATATTGTCGACCGAGATGACCGTTCCTTTATTTACATCGCCATTAATCTAAAAGAAGAATTTCCCAAGCCAATCATTATCCGCGGACAAGATTTAAAAAAATTTCCCGCCCGCGACTACCAGTTTTTTGGACCATACCAATCATATCGTCTCATTAGCACCGCTTTGCGGCTATTGCGTAAGGTTTTCCCCTATAGCACCTGCCGGCCGCATCAGGGAAAGGCTTGTTTTGATTATCAAATCGGCTTTTGCCCGGGAGCCTGTATTGACGCTATCAGCCCGCAAGAATATAAAAAAAATATTAAAAAACTAATCTTGATTCTTAAGGGCGAACGCCAGCGCCTCTTATTAAAATTAGAGAAAGATAATCCGGAACAGGCTAAAGCCCTGCGCCACCTCCAAGAAGTTTCTTTATTAAACAAAGAAGATGATTTGCAGTCACCGCGGCTTAAACGGATAGAAGGCTATGATATTTCCCATTTCCAAGGCAAAGAAAGCTATGCTTCCATGGTGGTTTTTATAAACGGCGAAAAACAAGCAAATGAATATCGTTTGTTTAAAATTAAAGAAGCGCCAGCCGGAGACGATGAACGCGCGCTCCTAGAAACGCTGAAACGTCGCTATCAGCACAAAGAATGGCCGCCAGCGGAGATGATAATGATTGATGGCGGCAGTCCGCAAATCAGCTTCTTAAGCAGAGAATTAAGCAAACTTAATATTATTCTACCTTTAGTCGGCATATCTAAGTTTGGCGGCGATAAGCTAGTTTTTCCTAAGGGCGTCAAGCAAAATTTTAAAGATTTGGCCGAATCGCTTAAACCAGTTTTATTGAAAGTAAGGGAAGAATCGCACCGCTTTGCCAATTATGCTCGAAAAAGAAAAACAAATACAATTAATTGACAATTTTTTATAATCTGTTAATATATAAATACAAATTAAGCAAAACCGCAGACAGCAAGCAAACAAATAAGTCTTGCCGAGGTAAATGTTAGCTATTTTTAGCTTATTTATTTCATCTGCGGTCAAGCCGCAGTTTTTTATTTAATTGCTTACAAACCAGCGTCTAAAAACGCTTTTAAAAAATATGCCAAAAAGCAAAGTCCAAAAGCAGGAAATCCTGCGGAGCCTGGAGAAGAAGATTGGAGACGCTAAATCAATCGTCTTTGCCGGCTTTAATGCTTTGGGGGTAAAAGACAATGAATCTCTGCGCGACCAGTTACGCCAAGAAAACGGCGAATACTATGTAGCCAAGAAGACTTTATTGGGTCTAGCTCTCAAAAATCAAGGTGTGGACGGCTTGGATACTAAGAGCTTGGACGGTAAAATCGCCGCTGTCTTCTCCTACGGAGACGAAGTGGCCGCCGCCAAGGTTCTCGACAAATTCCGCCAAGACAAAGAAAAGAGCGACAAACTCAACTTTATCGCCGGCATCTTGGAAGGTAAATTACTGACCAAGGAAGAAATCGAGGCCTTAGCGAAATTACCGAGCAAGCAAGAATTGTATGCCAAACTGGTGGGCTCCCTTAATGCCCCTGTCTCCGGTTTTGTTAACGCTTTAGCCGGAAACTTACGCAACCTTGTATACGTCCTTAAAGCGATTGAGGAAAAAAAATAATAATAAATAGGGGTCAGGAAAAGGAAAAGCTTCCGTTCCCGCCTAATATAACATTATGTCCGAAGAAGTAAAAAATGACGCCGCTGAAGAAGTGGTGGTACCGGCTAAGTTCCAAAGCTTAGTTGGCGAAATTGAAAAGATGAGTGTTTTAGATTTAGCTGAGCTCGTCAAAATTTTGGAAAAGAAATTTGGTGTTTCTGCGGCCGCGCCAGCAATGATGATGGCTCCGACCGCCGGTGGCGCTAACGCTAGCGCGGCTGCTGCTGAAGAAAAAGACAGTTTTGATGTGGAATTAACTGAAGGCGGCGCTAATAAAATCAACGTCATCAAAGTTGTCCGCGAAGTCACAGAAATGGGCTTAAAGGAGGCCAAAGACTTGGTTGATGGCGCTCCGAAAATCTTAAAGGAAGGCTTAAAGAAAGAAGAAGCCGAAGCTTTAAAGAAGAAATTGGAAGAAGCTGGCGCTAAAGTAACTTTGAAATAAGCGCAAATTCAGAATAAAAAATACCCCACGTAAAATCTTTTGGTCACGTGGGGTATTTTTATATTCAAAATTAATTTATTCTGTGGGTACTATATAAATAGAATTATCATTTAAAACATAAATGGTTTTTCCATCAGCGCTAACACTAAAATCTTTAAGATTATTTAAAGAGGGAAGACGAAATTGCTTGACTAAAACGCCCTGTTTATCAAAAATTAAAATGCGCTGGCTAGATTTGTCCATTATAAACAGCTGATCGTTAAACACTTTAAGCAGGGAAGCGCTGTTTAAAGAAGGGTCAATAGAGGCTAAAGAAAAATCCTTAGGCTCGCCATTATAATAATCTTGAATTTGTCCGTTACTCTTCAAAAAAATAATATCACCAGTAACCGCCATATCAATCACGTCGCCAAGATAAGCTTCGCCATTCAAACGCGCTACCTTGGAACCAAAGCCAGTGGCGTTCTTGGATAATTTGTAAACCTGATTCTGATCAGCCATTAGTAAATATAAATTAGAGCGATAAAATTGGAAAGCGTTAATTTTATTATCAGCACCCACGCCATCGAGATTTAAAGTCGTAACTTTGCCGCTGACTGTATCCAAGGAAATTAAACGATTGCCACTAAGATAGTAAATTGAACCAGCCTCGCTGACAGGCTTATCCAAAGCATTAAAATCACCGTTAAGCAAGAAAGAGGCGGTATTTTTATCTTTTAAATCAAAGGTATAGACGGCTTTAGCGGCGCTATCGGCGACGTATA
>MWDX01000018.1 GCA_002070735.1 Parcubacteria group bacterium ADurb.Bin115 | reverse complement strand
AATCGGAGATACCAGCGCGCAAATAAACCCCACTTTTTATGATAGTAATCCTGACAATGGAAAGTGAAAACAATGGGGGTGCGGGGATTTAAAAGCTTAGCCAGCCAAAGCAGGGAAGCCGGTCCAATAGATTGAAAATGAATAATATCAAAACGTCTAAAAGCGGAATGCAAAACCGCTAAAAATGTGTTAGAGATTGCCTCAAAATTCTTACCCTTTATAAAAGGCAGGGGAATTATTTTTACCCCTTTATACTCGCTAATTTCCGGAGCATAGCCGCGCCGTGCGTAAGCATAAACATCATGACCGCGAGCGGCTAAGTGGATTAAAAGTTCTTCTACTTGCTTTTCCACGCCTCCAGTTTGTGCCGGTATGCCTTTTTGTCCGATGAAAGCAATTTTCATATATTAAGTTTAACTAAAAATTATAATAGTTATTTAAATAATTGTCAACAATTGTCAACTTAATAATCAAATAATAGTAAAAAATTGATATTTTGTCAATAGTGTGTGCTGAATATATAAAAAAATAAAAGGAATATTATTAAAATAATATTCCTTTAATATAAGTTAAAAAATTATTTAATCTAAGAAAAGCTCAATTCAACCAGTCCTTTTTCTTAAAATAATAAAGCATCAACCAAGAACCTAAGCCCATAATTAATAAAATAATCCAAAAACCATAACGCTGGTCGACAAAAGGCATATATTTAGCGTTCATGCCAAAAATAGCCGCTAACAAGGTTAGAGGAAGAACAATCACAGAAAAAAGAGTTAAGGTTTTCATGATATTATTCATCCGGTCGTTCAGTAAAGACTCGTTAGTATCATTTAAAACTTCAACCATCTCTTTCTGATTATCTAACATCTCCCAAATACGTTTAGAGTGCTCCACTAAGTGACCATACTGCTTCTTCAGAGAATCTGGAGGGACTAGAGAACTGCGCATACTCATCAGCTTCTGTAAAATATTTTTATGATTCTGCATGATCTTGCGGATATTAATAATATTGCGGCGCAAATTAAGAATCTTCGCTACTGCATCTTTCTGCTGTTGCTCAAAAATCAAATCTTCGACCTCCTCTATTGCCAAGCTATTTTGATCAATCAAGGAATAGCAGGAATTAAGCAAACGATCAAGAATCTCATAAAGCAAAGTAGCAGAAGATTCGGTGTTATAAGAAAGTAGAGAATTCTGATCTTTCTTGGCGTTGTTAAATAATTCATTTAGGGCCGGCAAATTGTCATTATGCAAAGAAACCAAGTAGCCGTGACCGATAAAAAATTCAATTTCACCGGCAATAATTTTGCCTTTAAAAAAGGTGGGAAAGTGGAGGATTAGAAACAGATAACCATTATCTTCCGCCACCATTGGCCGCTGCGAAAAAACCGTCGCTACAGAAGCACGTAAATATTCAAGATTAAAATTATATTCTTTCCTTAAATAGTCTATTTCCTTGCGTCCGGCGTCAATAATATTAATCCAGGACAAAGACTGTTCAGTACCGGGCTTATCAATAAGCAGGCATTCTATTTTCTGACTAATTTTTTTGTAATAACCCATATAGAAAGAAAAGTAACGGAAAATAAAATATTTTTGACTCCGTGACTTTTTTGTAATAAAATAAGGATAGTTTTTATTGCTTTTATTATATCAGAATTAACAGTGAGAGGGAAGTGATTATGGCTAATATCCTCGGCATCAATACCGGGTCAACAAATTGGACTGACGCAAAATCAGCTATCAGTGATTTTTATAATGACGGCCGTTCCCATCTGATTGTCACCCCTAATCCAGAAATTATCCTATCCGCCCAAAAAGACGAAGAGCTCTTCTATCTACTTAATCACGCCGACCTATCTTTGGCTGATGGCTTTGGCCTTAAAATCGCCGCCTGGCTCAGTGGGCAAAAATTACAACGTCTCACCGGGGCGGACTTGCTGCCCTATCTCCTTGAAGAAGCCAACAATAAATCCAGACGCCTCCTCATAATCAAGCCTATTCTCAGCCTCTCCAGCGAGACGGACTTACTTCGTGTTCTTTCGGAAAAGTATCCTCATATTTCCCCTTTGATTATCAGCACCAATCGTCAAGCTCAAGCAGAAGAATCGGACTTAAATAAAATCAAAAACTTCGCACCGGCATTAGCCATCTGTCTGCTGGGAGCGCCGGAACAAGAAAAATATCTTCATTACTTAAAAGAGAACATGCCGGTTCTACCTTTGGCGGTTGGATTAGGCGGCGCTTTTGACTTTTTAAGCGGGCGCGTCAGACGGGCGCCAAAGATAATGCGCGACTTCGGCTTTGAATGGCTCTGGCGCCTAATAAAACAGCCTGAACGCTGGCGGCGCATCTGGCGGGCCACTTTTGTATTTCTATATAAATTAATCATCTGGCGCTTCGTCCTTCCTTACCGCTATCGGCAAAATGTCGCTATTTTAATGTATCGACTCACGCCAGAGGGTAGAGAAATTTTTATTGTTGAACGCCAAGGACAGCCCGGGCACTGGCAACTGCCCCAAGGCGGTTTGGATGGACTGGATTTAGTAGCGGCCGGGAGTAAGGAAATAAGAGAGGAAAGTGGTGCAATTCATTTTAAAATAATTGCCAGTTACAAAAAATTATACCGCTATGAATTTACCCAAGAAAACGGACACTATCAAAATAAAGAAGGAGAGAAGCATTTCGGCTACCGCGGGCAAGAACAAGGATTATTAATAGTAGAATTTACCGGCAGCCCCGAAGAAATCAAGATAAACTACTGGGACCATCAAAATTGGTCTTGGGTTGCTGAAAAAGAATTTATCCAGAAATTACACCCCTGCCGTCAAGAAGCGGCCTTTATTTATTTGCAAAAATTAAAAAACCTTAATTAAAATGAAAAAAATCAACCTGAATTTATGGCAGATAAGCGTCATCGTCATTATCGCTTTCGGCGCTGGCCTGATTATTAACTATGCTTGGCATAGTTATTATCAGAACGAGAAATTATCGACAGGGGGAGATAAGCCAAACAAGGAAGTACACCAAAGTGGCTATAAATACATTAGCCCCTTATTAGAATGTGCTGATGTTCATGACATTAGGCAAAATGATTTAGAGAAAAAAATCAAAGAAGTAATTAATAAAAACATTGAACAAGGTAACATCATTTACGCCAGCCTTTATTTTCGTGATTTGAATAATGGACCATGGATAGGTATTAATGAACAAGAAAAATTTACCCCAGCCAGCCTTCTAAAGGTGCCCCTCATGATTGCCTATTTGAAACTAGCGGAAGAACAAGAACAAATACTAAATGATCGGCTTACAATTGAAAATGAAGTTACGAGTCTTTCCCCAAATATTCTGCCACTTAAACATGTGAAAACCGGACAAAGTTATACAATCGACGACCTGCTAAAATACATGATTATCTACTCTGATAATGCCGCCACCGGAGCGCTGATACAACATATGGATCCCGAATATTTAAACAGGATATATAAAGATTTAGGAATTAACGTGCCCAACAGCGACCAGACGGAAAACTTTATGAATGTAAAAGAGTATGCTTCTTTTTTCCGCATCCTCTATAATGCTTCTTATCTCAACCGGGAAATGTCAGAAAAATCCTTGGAGATATTAAGCCAGTCACAATTTGATAAAGGCTTGAAAGCGGGAATTCCCGCCAATATTACTGTCTCGCATAAATTTGGAGAGAGGATCTGGCTGGAAAATAAACAGCTACATGATTGTGGCATTATCTACCTTGAAAAAAACCCCTATCTCCTCTGCATAATGACCAGAGGTAATGATTTTAATAAAATGAGCGGAGTTATTAGGGACTTATCTGCCACGGTTTATGAAAATTTTAAATAGTGGGCAAAATACATATATTTTACAAAATATCAAAAAAAATGTTATAATACGAACATGAAATTAAAACCTTCTAAAATATCGAGTTTTTTATGGGCAGGCTTGGCTCTTGTTTTGTTATTTTCCGGACTTAATATTATTAAAAAACAAGCGCTTGGACAAAGCGATGATATGGTAAATGCGGAAATCCTGCAGTTAAACCAACAAATTCAGGCTCAAAAACAACAATTAGAAGCTCTAGCCGCCAAACAGAAGGCCTATACTCAGGCTATTGCCGCTAAACAAGCGGAAAAAAATACCTTAAGCTCCCAACTGGAAATATTAGAAGATCGTAGTGCTAAAGCCCAGCTGGAAATTGAGGCGACAAATCTGGAAATCAGCAAAACCGACCTGGAGGCTAAAAAAATCTCCCTTGATATAATGGATATAGACAGCCGGATTGAACAACAGAAAGACCATATTGCTAAATTATTGCGACTAGTCTATAAACAAGACCAAGTATCCGCCTTAGAAATATTATTGCTCAATAATTCTATTTCAGAATTTCTCAATCAGTCAAAATATTTGGAAAATGCCAACGAAGAATTACGCAATAGTCTGGCTAAATTACAAAACGACAAAGATCGTCTTGATAAGGCTCAACAGGATATTCAAGAAAAAAGCCAGAAGCTGGCCACTCTAAAAAAAGACTTGGAAGAGAAAAAAGCGCAGCTAGCCTACAAACAGGCAGAAAAAAATTATTTACTGGAAGAGACTCGCTCTTCAGAAAAAGCCTATCAAGACTTACTCAAGCAAGCTAAAAAAGAAGCGGCTCAAACCGAAGCGGAAATCGCCAGCTTAGAAAAAACCATTAGAGATAAAATGTCGCAAAACGACAAAAATAGGCTAGCCGGAAGCGACAGCACCCTATCCTGGCCTGTGCCCGGCAGAACTATAACCGCCACCTTTCATGATCCTGATTATCCTTTCCGTAAAATTATTGGTGAGCATTCCGGCATCGATATTCGCTCCAAACAGGGAAGCCCGCTCTATGCCGCCGCTGACGGCTATGTTGCCAGAGTGAAATTTGACGGCTCAACCGCTTATGCTTATATAATGATTATTCATAATGACGGCTTATCAACCATATACGGCCACGTCGCCGGCATTAATGTGGTGGCCGACCAATATGTCACCAAAGGCCAACTGATAGGGAAAACTGGCGGCGGTCCAGGCATGCCCGGTTCCGGCCCTTTCTCCACTGGCTCACATTTACATTTTGAAGTAAGAAAGAACGGCCTTCCTGTTAATCCCCTGGAATATTTACCTTAAAAAAATACAAAACTATCCATAAAACCTCGGTTTCAAGCCGAGGTTTTTTAGGTTCACAAAAAATATTTATCAAAGAGAGCGATTTTCGTGGACTTTCCGGTGGATATCGCGCAACTGCTTATTGGTTACGTGAGTATATATCTGCGTGGTGGCAATATTGCTATGACCAAGAAATTCCTGCACCGTACGCAAATCAACCCCTTGGTTTAATAGATCGGTGGCAAAAGAATGACGCAAGGTGTGAGGCGTTGCCATCACCGGCAAGCCGGTAATTTTGACATATTTTTTAACAATATCTTCGACGCTTTTGACGCTCAAACGACGAGAATGATTGCTTCTGGCGCTGCCGCGTCGATAATTGATAAATAAGGCCTCGTCAAAATCTTGGCGAACATCCAAATAAGCTTTTAAAGAGTTAACGGCGCGGACGGAAAAATAAACAGTCCTTATTTTACTGCCTTTGCCGATAACGGCTATTTCCAAATCCTGGCCGGGATTCTTAATTCGGACCTGATCACGATTCAAGGCCGCTAGTTCCGCCACGCGCAATCCGGTGGAAAACAGAGTTTCTAAAATCGCCTTATCCCGCAAACCGATGATAGTGCCAGTATCTGGAGAATTTAATAGACTGGCCAGCTGTTCCAGCTTTAAAAATTTTATTTCCTTATCGCTTCTATCCTTGGCCAGTTTCACTTTTGATGGCGGCAGGGAAGCAATATCTTTTTCTACAAAAAATTCCAATAAAGAGCGCAGAGCGATTAAATAATAATTCTGCGTACTTTTCTTCAAAGTTTTTTTAGTCTTAGGATCGACGTGGCGCGATAAAAAAACCTTATACTGCCAAATATGTTCCGCTGATAAAGCCGCCGGCTTTAAAGACGCCAAACCGACGCTATTTAGCCAGTTAAAAAACTTCCGCAAAAAACGAGTATAGTTTTCTTGGGTCTTGGAAGACAACCCTTTCTCTATTTCTGAATAATCAAGGAAGTCCAGAAGATATTGAGTTATCGCTTTTTGTTCGGACATATTGATATTATAGCAGATGAAGAAACAAGCGAGCAATAAAAAAATACGATGATTGACAAGAGGGAATAAAGCGCTTTATAATTTTAAAAAATGATACGCCATGGAACAACTTAAAGAATCAGCAGAAATATCTGCCAGTGTTAACGCCGTTTTGGCAATAGTTTATAAACATATTGACTATTGTGAAGATGAGATCGACTTATTAGTCGACAAAAGAGGGGTTTATTTATCATTAAAAAATATAAACTATAACCCCAACAAACCGCTCTTAACTGAAACTTTGACAATATTGTTAAAAAATATTGTTAAAGAATTTAGTGACGCCATAACCGAAGTCACCCTTGTTGCCACTAAAAA
>MWDX01000017.1 GCA_002070735.1 Parcubacteria group bacterium ADurb.Bin115 | reverse complement strand
TACTTTTGCCCATTGACATATATAAATTTTATTGTTAGTATCTTTTTATTCGTTCATTTGTCAACTTATTAAACACTTTAAAAACTAAATATCATGAAAATTTTCAGAATTGTTCTCATTGTTGTTTCTACCTGTTTTATCTTTTTCCCTCGTTTACAGGCTCAGACCGCAGCCTTTATTATTAACCGAGAAAACAAAGAAATTGTGCTCCTGCCAAGATCGGGGGGGCCGGGCTTAATAATACCGGCAGGAGATTCTGTTTGGTCGTTCGATGTATCAGATATATATTATGTCTATCAACAAATTAAAAAATCTCCACAAGTGGTGGAGAAGGTTGGTTTTTGTCGATTGACCCCTTTAGACGGGGCTTATGAATTTGCTGGCGATAAACTACCGATATTTGTAAAAAACAATTCCGAGCAGAATGTTTTGTTGGAATTCAGCGATATGGTGGTTTCTCTGCCGGCGGGTGGCTCTTTTTGCGCCGATGATTTAGTAATCGAGCCCGACTTAACCGCTTTAGTATATTTAAGCGGTAACGACTCTGTTTCGGCGCCAGGCTTCCGTTTATTGTCTTTTACAATCAACAACGGAAGTTTGTCCGCAAACTTATGGTAAATAGAAAAATATTTTGAGCCTTCTTTTTAGAGGGCTCTTTTTTATTGTTTTTCCCTTAATTTTTTGGTATAATGTGATTAAAGTTTAAAAATATGTTTAATTTTTTACACAAAAAAGAATCAATTTCGCCTAGCGACGAAAAAGACCCTGAAAAGAAGGATACAATTGAACAGCCAAGTTCAACTGAACCGATATTGATTGACAATGATAATGATAAAGAAAAGGCCAGCAGTCTCAATCCTGATAGTTTAGAAAAATTAAGGGAAGCTGTTGAGATCCAGGAAGAGATGGGTAACCACTTGTCTTTAGAAGATACTTTGCTTGTTACCGGTACGAGTCCGGAAAAGCTTCCCGAAATTTTAGCCGAGCAAGACATAAATTTAGAGGCTAAGGGTGAACAAGTTATACCAGAAATCGCTAGAGTTTTAGAGTCCTTAGAAGAAGATGAAAAATCTGAATTAAGCGGATTTCGCCGTTTTACTAATTATAATTCAATTAAAGCCGCTTTTATTGCTTTAATGCTTCTGGTTAAATTTGCTCCGGACGCCCAAGGAGCAGAGCCACAGGATAAGCTGAAAGAGGGAGTGAAAGTGGGTAAAGAGGTAAAGGGCGAGCTTGACCGTGAACCCAATTCAGATAAAACGTATCAGCTGTCAGCTAAAGATTTTGATGACGAGCGGCCGGAAAAACATAAGTCTAACGACGCTAAGCCTTTGGATATAAAATTAGAGGAAAATTCACGTTTGGCTAGTTTGGAACTAACACACTATTTTGCTACAGATAAAGCTGATATTATTAACCCCCAAGCGATTATTTCCGATTTTGAAGCTTTTTTAAGCAAGATTACTCCTGACAATGCTCAAGAAATTATGGCCGCTGATTTTAAATTATTTGGTTCCAGTGATGAGCGCCCGACGAGCAATTGGAAGGGCAGCAATACTGAGTTGACTAAAGCGAGACTAACGGCTTTAGATAAACTCCTCACCGAAACTTTACAGAATTATAAGTTTGACAAGTTGCCGGCCGATTTAGCTGAACAGATTAGAAATAAGAAGTTTTTTCATGAGATGCCTTTTTCCCAGACCGGGCCGGAAGAGGGCGTGATTTATATTACTGATTTAGATAATCCAGAAACTGGTCAAAAGTATACACCAGAAGAAGTGGCGTCTATAAAAGCTAATTACCCGGAAAAATATAAGTTGTTGTTGGACGATTGTCGACGGATATCATTTTCGGCAACTATGCCCCAGATGGATTTTATCAATAAGATGAAAATGAGGAACAGTGAAGTTGAAAAAGGGTATGAAGTCAGTCCAAGGTCTCCCGAATTTCTTAAAATGAATGAATATGATAATGTTTATCTGCTGTTTGATAATAGCCCGTCTGTAGGCGATTCCTATCCTTATATGGCGCAGATGATAGAAAAGCAGAATTTTAAGGAACTAAAAGTTAATTTTGCCACTTTTTCCAATCATCTGGACGGAATAAAGCAGTTAGACAATTCGGTGGAGGTGGCCAAAAATATCAGAGATACAAAATATTTTGGCGATACTAGAGAACGGGCACTTGATGTCGCTTATACCGCTTTGAATAAAATGAAGGCTGAAGAAAAAAATGCCCTTTTTATCATGACCGATGAGGATATTCAGGCTGTTTCTTGGGAAAAAATTCAAAAAGCCCGTAGTCTTGCCGCGGAGAAAAATGCCTGTGTCTATTTCTATTATGGCGATGATAAGCATCAAGCGATTAGACAGGTTTCCTTAGACGAGTTAGAAAGAGCTTATAAGGAGCAGGCAATGGCGGCTATCGCTCCCAAGATTAATTTTTTATACAATGCTGCCAGCAAAAGAATTAGCGCTTTAGAATCCCGGCGACAGAGTCAAGAGAATTTGATTTCCCGTCTAGCGGCGAGAACGAACATTCCTTCTGACCAAAAGAGCCTCTTGGCTCGCCAGAAAGAATTGAGCGAAATTAATGAAAAACTGAAAAATGAAAAGGAAAAATTAGCGGCCTTGATGCGTGCTTGGGAGGGTGGAGATATTGAAGACGTTTTTGTTCAACAGGCTTTTTATTGGAAAGTTGCTAGTGATACAGAAGTTCAGAAAGTTCGTCAAGGAATAGAGATTAATGTAGCGGTGAATAATTTAGGTTCCGAAGTGGTTGATTTAGCGTCTTTATCAGAAGCAGACGGCCGTTAGTGGGTTTGACTATTTTCAACAAATCAATTATTATCAAGAAGTAAGGCCAAATTACGCCCTCGGCGTAATTTTTGTTTTAAAAAGCTAAAAATTTCATTATTTATTTTATGGAAATCCGCAATATCGCTATTATTGCCCACGTTGATCACGGTAAAACCACTCTTACCGATGCTTTGATGCGCCAAACCGGTATCGCCGGTGAAGAAGTAAGCATGGACAGCAATGCCTTGGAAAAAGAAAGAGGCATTACTATTTATTCAAAAAATACTTCGATTTTTTATAAAGACACAAAAATTAATATCGTTGATACGCCCGGTCACGCCGATTTTAGTTCAGAAGTTGAGCGTATTTTACGTTCCATTGATTGTGTTTTGCTATTGGTTGACGCTCAGGAGGGGCCGATGCCGCAGACAAAATTCGTTTTAAAAAAATCTTTAGAGCTCGGTTTCAAGCCGATTGTAGTGATTAATAAGATTGATAAACCGGCCGCTCGTCCGGCCGAAGTGGTGGAAAGGGTGTATGAATTATTTTTAGATTTTGGCGCCAACGATGCTCAGCTTGATTTTCCGGTAATCTATGCCGCTGCCAAACAGGGAATCGCCAAGAAAGAATTGACCGACGC
>MWDX01000016.1 GCA_002070735.1 Parcubacteria group bacterium ADurb.Bin115 | reverse complement strand
CTTTAGTTATTATTATGAAGATAATTTCCTGGAATATTAATGGGATAAGGGCGGCTTTAAAAAAGGGTTTGCTTGATTGGTTACAACAAGAAAAGCCTGATATTATTTGTTTGCAAGAGACAAAAATTAGCGATGAGGCCAGGGAAAAAATTCGGCTAGAATTTGAAGGCTATAATTCTTTTTGGCATGGAGCCAAGCGCCCTGGTTATAGTGGCACGGCAGTTTTAGTCAAACAGGGAAGTAAAGTCAAGGTTAGTAATGGTTTCGGTCCGTCTAAAGATGACGATGAGGGCAGAGTGCAGACAATTGAGTTGTCTGATTTTTATCTATTAAATGTTTATTTTCCCAACGCTAATGCCGAATTGACGCGCCTAGCCTATAAGCTTGATTTTAATCGTGATTTATTGGCTTATATCAATAAATTAGAAAGTAATAAACCCGTTATTATTGCTGGCGATTTCAATGTTGCCCACCAAGAAATAGATTTAGCGAGACCCAAAGAAAATGCCGGCCATGCCGGTTTTACCACTGAAGAGAGAAATTGGTTTAAGCAATTATTGTCTGCTGGATATTTAGATTCTTTTCGTTTACTGGAGCCGAAAAAGGTGCAATATTCCTGGTGGAGTTTTCGGGCAGGAGCGCGCCGAAAGAATGTTGGTTGGCGGATTGACTATTTTGTAATTTCCGCTAAACTTAGAAAAAAGATAAAAAAAGCCTTTATTCTCGATCAGGTTCTCGGCTCTGATCACGCTCCCGTAGGTATAGAAATATAAAAGCTTAAGATATATGTATAATCATCAAGCAATTGAAAAAAAATGGCAACAGCGTTGGCGCGCATCTAAATTATATAGAACCGGCGAAGATAGGCAAAAGCCGAAATATTATGTTTTGGATATGTTTCCGTATCCTTCCGGCGCTGGTCTTCATGTCGGCCACCCTAAAGGTTATATTGCCACCGATATCGTGGCGCGCAAACGTTTAATGCAGGGGTATAATGTCCTCCACCCGATGGGCTGGGACGCCTTTGGCTTGCCGGCGGAAAATTATGCTTTGAAGAATAAAGTTCACCCGCGCCAAGCCACCCAAAAAAATATTGCCACCTTTAAGAAACAACTGGAATTGCTTGGTTTTTCTTATGACTGGGAAAGAGAAATTAATACCACCGACCCCAAATATTACCGCTTTACCCAATGGATTTTTTTGCAGATGTGGCGGCGTGGCCTGGCCTATGAATCTTACGCTCCTATCAATTGGTGTCCTTCTTGCCAGACTGGTTTAGCCAATGAAGATTTGGAGGACGGCCATTGCGAGCGTTGCGGCAGTTTAGTCGAGCAGAAACCGATGCGCCAATGGGTTTTAAAAATTACTAAATATGCCGACCGTCTGCTTGATGATTTAGATAAGTTGCCCGATTGGGAGGAGGCGATTAAAGAAATGCAACGTCATTGGCTTGGCCGCAGCCTTGGCGCCGAGATTGATTTTCAAATTTTTGGTTCCGAGGAAAAAATTACGGTTTTTACCACCAGAATTGACACCATTTTCGGCTGTACCTATGTCGTTTTAGCGCCGGAAAATCCTTTGGTCATGAGTTTAAAGCCAAAAATAAACAATTGGTTGGCGGTTGAAAATTATTTGCAAGAAGTTAAGGATAAGACAGAATTACAAAGAACCGATCTTAATAAAGAAAAAACCGGCGTGTGTTTGGAAGGCGTCTTTGCCGTCAATCCCTTTAATCAAGAAAAAGTCTTAGTTTATCTTGCCGATTATGTCTTAAATTCCTATGGCACCGGTGCCGTGATGGCTGTGCCAGCGCATGACGAGAGGGATTGGGAATTTGCTCAAAAATATCAATTGCCTATTAGGCAGGTTATTATTACAAACAATAGAGAGTCGTTAAATTTAGAACAGGCTTTGATTACAGACGGCACTTTACGTGATTCTGGTGATTTTTCTGGTTTGTCATCCTCTGAGGCAAGAATAAAAATGATTGATTGGTTACAAAAGAATAATAGTGGCCGGGAAAAAGTAAATTACAAAATTAAAGATTGGGTATATTCGCGCCAGCGCTATTGGGGGGAACCGATTCCTCTTATTCATTGCGATAAATGCGGCGTCGTGCCGGTACCAGAAGAACAACTGCCGGTAACTTTGCCAGAAGTAGAAAGTTATGCGCCCACCGGCACCGGCGAATCACCATTGGCGGCGATATCTGACTGGGTTAATGTCGTTTGTCCGCACTGCGGCGGCCCGGCCAAACGGGAAACCAATACCATGCCGCAATGGGGCGGTTCCTGTTGGTATTACCTGCGGTATATTGATCCTCATAATCAGCAGGAATTGGTGGCTAAAGATTTAGAAAAGTACTGGTCGCCAGTTGATTTATATGTTGGTGGCGCCGAACATGCGACCAGACATTTAATTTACGCTCGTTTTTGGCATAAATTTCTTTATGATATTGGCGTCGTGAATTATGAGGAGCCTTTTATAAAATTGCAGCATGTTGGCTTAATTATGGGTGAAGACGGCCGAAAAATGAGCAAGCGCTGGGGCAATGTTATTAATCCTGAGGAGATGGCTAAGCGCTTTGGCGCCGACGCTCTTCGTTTGTATGAAATGTTTATGGGCCCCTTTGATCAGACGGTCGCTTGGAGCACTAAGGGTTTGTCGGGAACACGTAAATTTTTAGAGAAAGTTTATAATATTGTTGATTCCAGTAATAAGTTGCCGGTAAAAGAAGAAAAACAAATTTTATCTTTACTCCATAAAACAATAAAGAAAGTTGATGAAGATATTGAGGCTTTCCGTTTCAACACGGCCGTTTCCGCCTTTATGATTTTAATTAATAGCGTGACTGATTATTGCCAGGCTCATCAAGCCATGCCTTTATCGTCTGAAAATCTAGGAAAATTATTGCAAATTTTAGCGCCTTTTGCCCCTCATCTTAGTGAGGAATTATGGGATAAGCTTGGTTTTACCGGGAGTATTTTTAAATCAAAATGGCCCGCTTATCAAGAGGAGTTAATCAAAGATGAGACCATCACTTACATTGTCCAGGTTAACGGTAGGCTCAGGGCACGGCTGACTGTATTAGCCGGGGCTGATGAAGAGGAAATCGTGCACTTAGCCATCTCTGAGGGGGCGGTCAGTAAATGGTTGGAAGGAAAAGATATCAAGAAAAGAATTTTTGTGCCCGGTCGGCTGATTAATTTTGTGGTTTAGCCATATGGACAGTTTGGCTGCGAGAACTAAAGAATTATGCCGTCTTTATGAAATTAAGCCCGCGCGTAGTAAGGGACAGAATTTTTTAATTAATGACGGTATTTATCAGGCGATGATTGCGGCCGCCGATATTAACAAGAAAGATACCATTTTAGAAGTTGGTCCTGGTTTGGGCTTTCTGACGGCGGCTTTATCTAAAAAAGCGAAGCGAGTGGTGGCGGTTGAATTAGATGATAAATTGGCTGCTCTTTTGCAGATTGCTCTTGATTCTCAGGGTGTGGACAATGTCGAAATTGTCCATCAGGATATTTTGCGCTTTAACCCGGATAAATATTTTGATTCTGGTGAAAATTATAGGGTAGTTGCTAATTTGCCCTACAATATCACTTCCTTTTTTTTGCGTACTTTTCTTTCTTCACCGCGTCCGCCTCGTTCTTTGGTGTTGATGTTGCAGAAAGAAGTGGCGGAAAGAATTTGCGCTCAACCACCGAAGATGTCTCTATTATCATTGTCGGTTCAGTATTACGGCCATCCGCAAATTATCAGAACAGTGCCGGCTTCTGATTTTTGGCCACAGCCGGCGGTTGATAGCGCCCTTCTTCGCTTTGATTATTTACGAAACAAGACAACTAAAGAATCTTTAGAATTTGATAAAAAATTTTTCCGTTTAGCGCGTATCGGCTTTAGTGCCAAGCGAAAAATGTTGAAAAATAATTTATCTGGCGGTTTAAAGTTAGAGCCGG
>MWDX01000015.1 GCA_002070735.1 Parcubacteria group bacterium ADurb.Bin115 | reverse complement strand
TTTAGTTAAAGATTTAAAAGAAGACGACTTTTTAGACAATTCCTATCCGAAACAATTAGAACATATCGGCCACACCCCCGGCCAAGTGATAATCGGCGGCATAATCGGTATGGCCGTCAGCTTCATTGGCTGGAGCTTAGGACTGTAGAAAATAATAAAAAACCGGTCTTAAAAACACGGTTTTTTTCTTATCAACAAAGTCAGTAACTACCATTTACAAAATGAAGTTGGCGACCAGATATCCATAATAAATTTTAAATCGCCGATCAAATTATTGGACCTGGCCTTTCTTGTTTAGCCAAGCGTACGTCCGTCATTTTTGAAATATCATTATTCCCTAAACGCTCAAGTAATTTAGCCTCTTGCTCTGTTTTGGAATTTATTGTTTATATTAAAATTAACTATTTATTTTTAAATTAAACTCTTCCCACTCATACTGTCCGGCTTAGGAATGCCGAGCAAGTGTAAAACGGTTGGAGCAAAGTCGGCTAATGTTCCGGCAGGCGCCAAAACGCTCAAATCGCCATCTAAAGGATCAGCTAGGCCTATAGTCTTGCCTTGATACTGAGAACCAATAAGTAAAAAAGGAACAGGATTAGCAGTAGGCTCCCTATCTGCCCAATCAGTCGCCAAATCACGAGTGCGTTCGGCGTTACCAAAAGCCGAAGTAATAATAACCAAGCCACCGACATTAATTACCGGATTTATTATCTTTCGCAGCAACTTGTCAATTTGCTGAAGACTGTTAACCGTCTCTTTAAAGTCACCTCTGGCGGAAGCTTCATGGGCTAAAGGCAAGCTGGCAAAAATAACAGGCGCCGCCTGAGCATGAATTGCTTTTTCTAAAGCTCTAAATATCTCTCGACTTAAAGGACGTAAACTTTCTTCCGGCGCCGGCGTTGAAAAACAAATAATTTCTTCGCCACCAAAAGGTTTCTCTCGATAATTGTTAAAAAATAGACTTAAACCCAAAAGCTGTTCACTGGCAACTATTTTTAATTGTCTTTTCCCCGCAGTCGAAATCAATTCTGACAGGCAGTTATCGGCTTCTAAAAAATGAGAATCATCATCAGCACGGCCGCAACCGAGGGACCAATAGCGACGGGAGGCATCCTTAGTTTTACCAGCAAGCAACGTCACCGGATAATCACGAATGTATTTAAAAAAATTTGGCAACTTGGCGGCGGTAACGGCATTAACTTCAGTGGCGGGGGCGATGCCAAGACCATCAAGGAATAAACATAACAATAAGGGCGGCGCGACCAGCTCCGATTTAGACTGATCTTTTTGATCAAGACTGTCTCCATCCATAATTATTTCCTGCTAGCCGCCATAATAGCGGCAATTTCGGTCAAACGGTTATACTTAGCGACTCTTTCCCCACGTGACAGAGAACCGGCTTTCAAATATTGAGCACAAAGAGCAACGGCTAAATCCGCAATAAAATCATCATTGGTTTCGCCAGCACGATGGGATATGACCAGTTGATAATTCTGACGTTGAGCTAGTTTCGCACATTCAACAGTTTCCGTCAAGGTTCCAATTTGATTTGGCTTAATAACAATAGCATTCGCGGCTTTTTCCGCAATACCACGGCGCAATCTTTCCAAGCTGCTAGAAAATAAATTATCACCGGCTATGAGCAACTTATCTCCCAAAGAAGCTGTCACTTCTCGCCAAGCTGGCCAATCATCTGCCGCCAGACCATCTTCAAGATAAACTAAAGGGTATTTCTGTAGCCAATCATTATATAGGCTCAACAAGCTCTGCGCGCTAAAATAAGAATTATCTAGGGCAAAAATATACTGCTTAGCATTTTCATCATACAAACGGGCCGAACCTATATCTAAACCGAGATTAAAATCTATCCGCGGCTTATAGCCGGCTTTCACGATAGCCGCCAACATCAACTCCAAAGCCTTGAGACTGGAGTCCATATCCGGAGCGTAGCCACCTTCTAAGCCAGTATCAACATCATAACCGGATTCACACAAAAGTTTGCCTAAAGCATGAAAAACCTCTGCTCCTGCCCTAACCATTCTTTCCGCCTTACCTTCGCAAGTACTAGCAATAAAAGTCGGCGACTCTTTTTGGGGAACAAGTAAAAATTCCTGAAAGTCTAAATTGGTATCAGCATAACTGCCGCCGTTGAACATATTAAAAAGAGGAGTGGGTACACAAACAGGCTGAGCAAGTTTAAAATGACTGGAAATATAGGTAAATAATTCCAAACCGGAACTTAAAGCGCCTGCCCGCGCCACCACTACAGACACGGCATAAATAGTATTTGCGCCCAACTGACGCCGATCGGGCGTAGCGTCCAGATCAATAAGAATACGATCAATCTCTTCTTGTTTATCTACGGATATACCCAACAAACGCGGAGCAATCAACTCATTAATATGATTAGCCGCCAATAAAACTCCTCTACCTTGATAGCGCCGGCGATCGCCATCATGTAAATCTTTAGCACCAAATACTCCGGGACTCGAACCAACAGGAACGCTTGCCTTTACCTTCTGGCCAGAAGATAAAGTCAACGTCGCTTCTAGGGTCGGATAGCCGCACGCATTTAATATTTCCCTAGCACTTAAGGCGGCAATTAAATTATCGTTTTTTTTCGGCATACTATTAAAAAATAATATTTTTTAAACCAGGCATTTTCTCTCCCCCCAAATAAGCAAGCATTGCCCCACCCGCAGTCGACACCCAGTCTACATATGATTCCATCTTTGTCATCTTCAAAGCCTTAACCGTTTCCCCTCCTCCAACCAAACCAAAAGCGCGTCCAGTAGAACAAGCGGCAATAATAGTGCCAATAGCCATGGTCCCGTGTTTATAGGGAGTATCCTCAAATTTTCCTAAAGGGCCGTTCCAAACTATTGTCTTCGCCTTTTTCAAATATGAACTAAAAAGAGCGATGCTGTCCGGGCCTATATCAAAAATACAATCACTCTTTTTTACTTCCGACGGCAAGCAGCGCCGAATTTTCCCCTGCGCGGAGGCGACAATTACGTCGACCGGTAGAATAATTTTGGGTAACAATTTTTTATCTTTTAAAAATTGACTTAAATATCCAGCCGATTCCTCATCGCATAAAGATTTTCCTATTTCCAGTCCCTGATACTTCCAAAAAGTATTAGCCAGGCCACCACCAATAATAATCTGGGCGGAACGAGCATATAATTTTTTAATCAAAGGCGCTTTCGTGCTTATCTTTGCCCCACCCATCACTACCACTAAAGGCTTGACCGGTTTCAATATTTTTTGCAGATTCTTTAATTCTTCCTCCAACTGCAAGCCGGCAAAGGCCGGCAAATATCGAGTAATTGCACTCACCGAAGCTTGAGCGCGGTGGCAGACAGAAAAAGCTTCGTTCACATAAACATCAGCCAAAGATGCCAACTCTTTAGCAAAAGACGAGTCATCTTTCTTTTCTCCGGGATGAGAGCGTAAATTCTCCAAAAACACTATTTCTCCTTCCTGTAAATTCGCCACCGCTTTCTGTGCTTTAGGACCAAGCAAGTCGGGAACAAATTTTACCGGCGCCGCCAATAATTTTTGCAAACGCCTAGCCAACGGCTTGGTAGACAAGGCCTGATCACTAGTCTTGGGATCTCCCCAATGGCTAATTATAAGCAGACGAGCGCCATGCTCACGCAAATACTTGATAGTGGGTAAAGCGGCGGTAATCCGATAATCTTCACCAATCCGGCCGTTCGAAACGGGAACGTTAAAATCAACGCGCAACAATACTGTTTGCCCCTGCCATTTTTTCTTCTTTTTCAAGCTTCTTATTTTCATAATATTATTCTCTTTTTCCCAAAATAACTTCGGTCTGCAGGCTATTCCCCTGACGAGTATAATCTATACTTAAACTATCGCCAGGCTGATAGGAGGAAATAATCACAGCCAAATCATTTTCGGAATTTAATTCAATACCGTTAACTCGATTAATAATATCACCGGCCATTAATCCCGCTTTCTCGGCCGGACTATTTTTAACCACGGCCGGAAGATTGTTGATTCCCTGCAGTTTTGCTCCTTTAGCTGGTAAATCGCTTGCCCCCACTACGGCAGATAGGTTTAGATAATGAACGCCCAAAGAAGGCCAATATAATTTTTTTTCCTTCAGCAGGGACTGCCAATAGACAGATAATTCCGGAGAAGTGAGCCAGCGGCCGTGATTGTCGATAGCGCCGATGATTTCACCGGAAAGATTAAAAACAAAAAATGGTTGTGCTTGAATCTGATAAGTCAAGCTAAATGTCCGTGCGTAATCATCACTAGATAAAATAACGTCATCAAAATTTTTTCCACTTAAATAATTTAGTAAAAAAATATTATTGCCACCAGCTAGCAATAAAGATTGCCCGGATTTAATTTCTTCATCCGGGACTAAACGACGCACACTAAACCCAGAAGCATCAAGCAGGTGAATAAAAACAAAATTACCAATTGTGTCCGTCTTGGCGACCACTTGATTAATCTTATAAATTTTACGACTACTATCAATAACAACAAAATCCTGAGGAATTCTCTCCAGTACGCTCTTTGATAATTCTTCGGGCCAGGCAGCCATTACCCAACCATCGCTAGTAGCCACTAAAGCCGAGGCAAAAGGCTGCTCTAACTTATAGTAAGAACTCTCATCTTCGGCCCGGACAAAAACCCCGAGCAGGCTAGATTTTAAACTACGAATAGTTTCATCGGTCTTCACGTCCTGATTCACTACAACTTTTTTAGCATCACGGATAACCAAGCTTGGGCTCAAATAACCATAATTACTTAAATTAAGTTCACGATTCAGGGCAAAAGAACTATCGTTAGCAGCATAAAAATTGGCAAAAAGCGCACCAGCGGCGCCAGCTAAAAGTCCAAAAAAGGTGGCAATTAAAATTAGGGGCAAATAATTATTTTTCATATTTTTAGTTAAAGCCAGCGGGCGCTTAATAAAATGATGGCCAAGCTGACAGCCGTAAACCAAGCATAATTTCTAATCTTATGCCTTTTTAAATTATTCTCTAAATAAAGACGGACAAAATTGATTACCGAGTAATAGGCTAAAGCTGATAATATTCCGGAAATAAGATAATTCAACGGCAATAAAGTAATCATCATGGTAATCTCGGCGGTAAAAAAAGCAATTAAAGGCCAAATAATCTGATTGTGTTTATTTTGCCAGCCTTGAATAATAGCCAGCGCTTCAGTATTAATAATCAATAAAACCAAGAAAACCACTAACAACGGCCAAGGGGAAAGAGTTAAAAAAGATTGCAAGCCGAACAATGAAGCGGCCGCAAAAAAAGAAGCCGCTAAGGAGCTAACAAAAGCAATAGGAATAAAATAATCATTCTGCTTAATGGCAACAAATTTCTTAACGAACAACAGATAACGATAAAGATGCCAAAGCATAATCAGCCATAGAAGGCTTAGTATCCAAGGAGAGGCGATTAAGGAAATAAATAAATAGAAACTAACAATCAACACAGCCAAATTAACATAAATAGCGACCGAAAGCCAAGATAAACGCCTTTCGGTAGCTTCGTAGACAGAGGGGATTAATAAAATACAAGCGGCAAGCACGACTATCCATAAAGAAGATGGGTAAATTACGGCAATGCGCCAACCCAAATAAAATAAAATAGGAGTTAGCCAAAAATACCAATTAAATAATAGAGCTAAATTTTTCTTCAACATAAATTAAAATTAAGGTATCAGCGATTCAGACATATTTTCAGGCGTCTCTGAAGTGGATGAAGCTGTTTCTTCGGGGGTAATTATATCTCCCTCAAACGGAAGACTACTGGTGGCCGATTCTAAACGATTAGAATCGCCTGATTCTTCAACAAAAATCGTTGCCGGCTCTATCGGAGCCGAAGGCAAAGACGGTCCCAGGGGCGACGGCTTGACTGCCGGAGATTCTTCAATATTATTGACGGTATTGATAATATTCTCGCTGGGCAAAGATTCGACTTCAAAATCAGCCGCCGTGTCGTCTATCAGCTTTACCGATTGTAAAGATTGAAAATCGCTTAAACGATTAACCTTCAAATACTTATTAGAAAAAGTATAAAGAGCATCTTTAATATACAGTATTCTCTGCACGGAATTATCATAGCAATAGGCACCACACCAATAATCGGAACGCTGATATTTTCCTCCGTCAGAATGATCAATCTGCGACTTTAAAATAAATTTACCCTGCTCGACGGCAAAAACTAAAGCACCACTGAAATAAACGCGCCCCCTGTCTAAAGACGAAGTAAGTGAGGCGGGAATGACTAATAAATTCTTATCACGGCTGAAAAGAAAAGCTTTATGATTAAATAAAGCTAAAGAATTACTGCCGGCGCCGCCAGCAACATAAGAATCAAGTTCGCGGGGATTAGTCGGATTACTAACGTCAAATAAAGATAACTTCAAACCGCCTATTTGCACATTACCATAGGCGTCAACGGTGGTGTCTTGGCCTAAACCAATTAAAGTATTATCGTCATAAGGATGAAGATATTGAGAAAAACCAGGGACTTTAAGCTCTCCCAAAAATTTCGGCGCCTTAACATCGCTGAGATCAATAATGAATAAAGGATCGGTCTGCTTAAAAGTGACAAGATAGGCGCGCTTACCTAAAAAGCGAACGGAATAGATTCTTTCGCCCGGCGCTAAATTTTCCACTTGGCCAAGCAATTGTAAGTCGGCGGATAAAACATAAACGTTGGAATAAGAATCATCGCCACCAGCTAGAGTGCTGAAATTACGGCTACGCGTCGTCGCTAAGCGCAAATTTCCATCAGCATCTTCATCCAAAGAAAAGTGATTCAAAACCGCTCCCGGCACTGAACCGGTAGCGCGATAAACAGGCTTACCACCGTTTAAAGCTAATTTGTAAATAATAGTTCTCTCCCAATTTTGTGACTGATTTTCATACTCTTGCTTTAGGGCGGCGGCAATCTCTGATTCCAAAGAGACTAATTCCGCTGACGATTGCGCGTTCAAAAAATTTTGAAACAGTTGTAGAAGCTTCTGTTTTTTCTCTGACGGGCTTAAAATATCACTATCAGTCTGATTGATTTTCTCGACTCGAGCTTGTTCCGCGCTGCTCAATTTTGCACCAAGTACGTTTTTCATTACCGCCAAGCGCAAATCAGACTCATCAAGATGCTGAGTATAGGTGATAAAAATATTTTTCGCCGAAACGTAAATGGTTTGAGCGCCGTTAAGAATATAGGTTTGAGCGGCGACCGGAGCATCGTTAGCGCGCAAATCCAAAGTATTGATTGAGATAAAATTATAGGAATCGTAAGGCAAATCAAAGTAATAAACGTCAGGAGCAAAACAACGATCAGCGCTTGAACAATCATTAGTAAGAATTTTGCCACCATCAACTAGACGCGGCACCACCCTCTCTCCAGGAATATAAGTATTATAATTATCAATAATCAAATATAAGCGGCCGTTAATTACCCGAGAATCGCGATAGGAACCCTCAAAATCCAAATCCCTAATTTGCTTCGGGCTGGTCGGATTAGATAAATCAAAAATCTTCACGAAAGTATAAGGTGATTGGCGACGAAAATTTTGATAAACACTGCTCTCCATTAATTGATTGTCAGCACCGATAACTACTAGATGTTGACCATCAAGATATATATTACTAGGTCGTGAAGTGAAAGATATTTTTGCCACTGCCCGCGTCTCTTCAGCCGGATCGGCTTGAATAATATAAAGGTCTTGATAAACCACCGCATAGATATAACGACCATCAGTTTTAATAATATCAGCTTCATCAACTCCCTCAACCTGAACGTTGGTCTGAGAATAATCACTGTCAGCAGAAGAATTTTTTACCCTCTGGGACGAACTTTCATGAAAAACTGCGTCATTAGCGGAGACGGCTGAATCGATACTCGGAGTTGCTAAGCCGCCTCGATAAGATCTCAGTGTTTCCACGGCATGAGTGTCAAGAAATGATTTTAATTCTTGATAATCGGAGAATTTCTTCATCTGACCGGAAGCGGAAATTTCGGCTTGATTGTCAATAATAATGACATTATCTTCAATATTCTCCGCTGGCGCCTTCTTTGACCACGGCAAAGAACAGCCGCCGGCCAATAAAGCGAGAAATGGAATAAAAATAAGGAAATAATAGCGTTTTTTCATAAAAGCTTTTTCAATCCAACAGAAAAGCAGCTGATTATTTTAAATATATAAGGATATATTTATATAATAATATATAATAAATCTTTACACAAACTCAAAAACTAGGGTATTAAAACTGTCGTGCCCACCGGAATGCGATCATATATATAAGAAGCGGCATCAAGGCCTAAGCGAATACATCCGTGCGAAACCGGCGTACCGAGATGATTTTCACCTTCACGATAACCGTTTGGCCAAATTGGCAACTCATGGATGCCAATACTGCCGGCGTTTAATCCAAGCCAATAAGGCATCCATAGTCCATAAGTTTGAGACCAGGCCTTCTTGATCTTATTATTCACTTTAAACTCTCCGGTCGGCGTGGGCGTGCTCGCCTTGCCGCTAGAAATCGGGAAACTTTTCCAAACATAACCGTTTAAAAGATAATCTAAAATCTGAGAAGATAAATTTACCCGCAAAGATACATCCAGGCGCGCCCCTTCGGCTAGAGCCGGATTAAAACCATAATCAGCCTCTTCCCCGTCTTTAAAACCGTCGCCGTCGGTATCAGCTAAAACTGGACTAGTTCTAAATTTTATCTCCCAGGCATCGCTTAAACCGTCACTGTCCATATCACTGTCAATTAATCTCACCGGCTCGGGATTATGTGGTGAAAAACCGCGGTTAATTTCTTCAAAATCGCTATAACCGTCGCCGTCGGTATCGACGGCATACATGTCGGTATAATATACTTCCTGTTCATCTTTATCCGGTACGCCGTCTCTATCAGCGTCCGGTAAACCGTTGGCCTGAACGCCAGTAACCGCTAAAAGCAGGAATAAGAAGAAAAATGTAAAATTTAATATTTTCATGCGTATACTTTAATTTATTTGCGAAAGCTGAACTCACAGCCGCAGTAACGTTGTAAATACAAGCCTCTTTCCCGCGCCCAATCCAAGGAAGCGCGGAAGCCGTTATCCGCCTGAAAATCCTGATTAAGAAAAACCGGACCGCCCTCAGCCGCTAATTCTCGGCAAATTTTTCGAATCGCCTCTCCGTCCTTATACGGACTAACCAATAAGCTGGTGCTAAAATAGCGGAAACCGCGACGCTTGGCAAAATCATAAGCGGCTTGCAGTCTTTCTCGATAACATAACTGACAGCGAGCGCCTCTTTCCGCATCGCGCTCCCTGTCTCTTACTAGCTCTCGCCAAGCTTCATGGCGATAGGGCACAGTGATTAAATCGACTTTCAAAATATCCGCCGCTCGGCGCACGGCCTGTAGACGGCGCTCATATTCCTGAAGAGAAGATAGATTGGGATTATAAAAATACCAAGTGACGCGGTAATGCGGCATTAATTTTGTCTGGGTAGAATAAGAAGCGCAAGGAGCACAGCAAATATGAAACAACAAACGGGGACGACGCGCCCTCTCCCACCAAGAAAAAAAGATAATCAAAAGAAGCATTATCACTAAAAGAATAAGGAGGGCGAATAGCTTTCCCCGGCTTTGCAAAAAGAGGCCGCTTAAACCGAAAACAGCCGCAAAAACATAAAAAACGGCGACTGTCTGCCGCGACGACAAGCCTAAATCAAGCAAACGATGATGCAGATGCTGACGATCGGCAAAACGGAAAGGATTCCTGCCTTTAAGTAAACGCCTGATAATCGTCCAAAATACATCTAAAATCGGCAAACCCATAATCAATAAAGCGATTGCTATTTTGCCACCAGAAATAACCGCCAAAACCCCTAAAACATATCCGATTAAAAGCGAGCCACCTTCGCCTAAAAATATTTTAGCCGGATTGAAATTTAAAATTAAAAAACCTAAACAAGCGCCGCTAAAAATCAAAGCGGCGATAGCAATATCCGGTTGGGAATATTGAGTAGTTGAAGTAAACAGAAAAATTACCAAAGAACCGATGAGACCCAAACCGCTAACCAAACCATCCACGCCGTCTAAAAGCTTAGTGGTGTACATCATTCCTAAAAGCCACAAAACTATAAAAACGGCGCTTAAAACAGCGGGTATTATTATAAACCCGCCGAAGGGATTGGACATCTTTGTGATGTCAACGCCGCCCACAATCGGCGCCAAGGCCGCCAACACGGGAAAAATAATCTGCCAGTGCGGCGCCAGATTATATTTATCATCCAAAAAACCGCCAATCATTAGAATTAAAGCGCCAGCGAAAAAACCCAGCCAATGATGTATTTCTAAATCGCCTGATAAAATCTGAGAACTGGCAAAAAAGAGAATAATAAAAAAAGTTAAAAAAATCGCCACCCCTCCCAACAAAGCTGTTTCTTTATGATGTAATTTACGCACGCCATCCGGACAATCTGTAATCTTTAAAAAAAGAGCGCCGCGACGAACAAGCAAGCTTAAAATAAAGGACAAAATAGTGGCAGCCAGGAAAAAGCCTAAATTTAACAACATAATTTAATAAGATGTAATCTTGATATTAAAATAAATTTGGGTTAATATCTAGTTATTGTTCAATAAAAATATTTGAAAAAATGAAGAAAAAAGCAGAAGAAAGGATCAGTCCTTTTATGAAAGGCAACCTGAGCAATGACGAATTAGAAGAAGTAGTTAGAGCTCTTTCTCCTCAAGACTTAGGGGAAATAAAACAACTATTTCTTTTAAAAATTAAAGAAATGGAGAGCAACCAAGAAGCTCTTAAAAAACGCCTAAAGCGGGCGGAATGCCCCGAAAAAATAATAAAGGAAAGACTTGCCCTCACAGAGGCCAACATTAATGAAGTTAGAAGGTGTTGGCACATCTTTAACAATATTTTTGAAGAGCGAAAAAGCAAAAAGCTTTAAAAGCGGCCACTCTTTAAAATATTGTAAAAAACACAAAATCAATCCTCATCAATCCTCGTACCGACATAACGGTGCGAGGTTTTTTATTTTTCTCTCATTTTAAAGGGCACGACCTTTATCCACGCCGATATTGGCTTGCGCGTCAATTACCACCGTATCGCGACGCTTCAATTCTCCGGCTAATATCTTATTGGCAATGCTATCTTCAACCCTGTCCTGTAATAAGCGGCGCAAAGGGCGGGCGCCAAATTTAGGATCATAACCAGCTTGAGCAAGTTTCATCACTCCTTTCCTATCCGCTTTCAAATTAATGCCTTTTTCCGCTAAACGCTTCTTGATACCTTTAAGCATAAGGGTGGTAATCTGAAAAATATTTTCTTCGGTAAGTGGTTTGAACACGATAATGCCGTCGAAACGATTGATTAATTCCGGGCGCATGAACTTATTCAACTGATTATCTATCAATTCCTGTTTAATTAGTCCGATATCGGTCTTGGCTTTGATTTGTTCTTGAATATAAACAGCCCCAATATTGGAAGTGGCGATAATGATAGATTCCGTAAAACTTATCGTCCGACCCTGTCCATCGGTAAGACGGCCGTCATCAAGCAACTGCAAAAAAAGATTCAAAATATCTGGATGGGCTTTTTCGATTTCATCTAACAAAATTAAAGAAAAAGGTTTCTTACGCACGGCTTCCGTCAGATAACCGAGAGTGCCGTCGACGTCACCAATCATTTTACGAATACTATCCGCCGCCTGATATTCACTCATATCCAAGCGAATCATATAATTTTCATCACCGAAATACACTTCGGAAACAGTTTTGGCCAACTCAGTTTTACCGACGCCGGTCGGACCTAAGAAAAGAAAGCTGGCAATTGGACGCTTAGCGTCTTTGAGTTGAGCGCGCGCTCGGCGGAGACTGGAAGCCACGGCGCTGACAGCTTCATCCTGACCAATCATCCGCTGATGAATTCTCTCTTCTAAAGCGAGTAATCTTTGGCCCTCGCTCTCGGTTAATTTTTGAGTGGGAATTCCGGTCATTTCGCTAATAGCGGCCGCCACCTGTTCTTTGGAGCAGATAGCTTGGCGCGGGTCGCGTTTCTTGGCCTTAGCCGCGATCATCGCCGCATTTTGCAAAAGAGTAATCGCTTTATCTGGTAAATATTTATCGTGTAAATAGCGGGAAGACATGACTACCGCCTGTTCAATTGCATTATAAGTAATGAAAATTTTATATTTATTTTCAAACCAAGCAACTTTACTTTCCAACATTTGAATAGCCTGATTAACGGACGGCTCTTTAATGCCAACAGTTGTCATCGCTTCGCCTAAAGCTGTCTTTTCTAAAATACGAGAATAATTTTCACTATTAATAGTAGCTAGGCAAAAAATCATCTTCCTGACTAAAGCTTCGGCTAACACCTCCGAAAGATCTAAGCTTCCTTCCCCGCCAGAACTAATTCCAACTAAATTTTCAATATTAGCTATATGCAAAACGATGTTACCGGCGCGAGCCGTCTCATTAATACAAGTCAGAAGTCTTTCTTGGGCATCAGCGGCGGTGGCGCCGCTCACCAGACGGGAAACATCTATTTCCACCAAACGCTTATCCTGTAAAAATTTTGGCACTCTTTCTTCAACCATTAACTGAGCAACGCCATTAATTACCATCGTTTTACCGGTACCGCTGGCGCCAACCAGCAAAATACCAGCCTGGCCGCTTTCCATCGCTTCAAAGATGGAATTAATTTCTACTTTCCGACCAATACAAAGTTCTAAGCGTCCATATTTAGCCGCTAAAGTTAAATCGTGGGAAAAATGATCGAGGGTCGGGGTGGCCACTGCCGTATAAGCCCTATCCATGCCGCTTCCCGGCTTCAAACCGGCTAAGCGCCGATAGGAGTGATAACTGGCGACTAATTGACGGTTAATATGAAACCATTCACAAACATTATCAATCTTATCGGCGTCTAATTCTAAATCATATAAAATTTCTGCCAGCAATTCATTGCGCTGATAACAAAAAGCTAAGGCATTTAACGGCTCTAAGCTATCCTGATGGCGGGAAATAGCATCAGCGCAAGCGTCAATCATAACTGCGATTAAGTTATCTGAAATTAAAGGTCGACGATTTTCGCCTTCCGGGCCTGATAAATGCCTATCTATTTTGGTCACTAAAGAAGTGGCATTAATACCGAGGCGAATAAAAACATTTTGAACAGTGATATCAGTCAATAAAGCGCGAAAGAAATGCATAACCGAAACTTCAGGTTGCTTTAATTTAGCGGCAATGAGAAAAGATTTTTCTAAAACAGCTTCCATCTCAGCGCTAATCGTAGTGGCGATATTATAATATGGTTTATTATTCACTTTACTAAGCCAATAACGATAATTAATCTTTTTCTTGGCCTTCTTTTTCTGGCTTTGGCGATAGAGTAAAAACAAATCAAACCAAGTAGATAAAAGAAATATTAGGATTAAAGGATGCTTATTTTCCCAAAATAATAAAATTTTAAGAGGCGAAACGGTTAAAATTGTTCTTTGCTCAAATAGCCATACAACTAAGGCTAACCAACCGACAAGAGCGACGATAAAAACCACTATATCTAAGATTTTGTCCGCCCGGCGGCGCCAAGCGGCTACAGCAATAAGGGAACGGCTAAAATTTTTCCGCCAATAAAGAAACCGCCCTTGAAACCAAGCGCCCTGACCATATTCCTTGTCTATTTCTATTTTTAAACTGGACGGATTATCCATATATATTTAGGCGGGTAAAAGTTGAAAAGCCGTCGCCGCGATCAATAATAAAGGCAGGGCGATCCAGACGACCATCAAAGCAAGACCGATAGCTATCCAGAAACACAAAATCAAACCTCGAAAAATTATTTGTATCAAGCGAATAAAAAAACTAATAATACGGCCGGCAAAATCATGCTGTCCGTACATCGGCACAAATATATTTTTGAGCCAAACCAAAAAACCTAGAGATTTTTGTTCGTCCCGCCAAAAAGCAATAATTCTAGAGGCAAACATGATAAAGCCAAGGCTATACCACCATAAAGGGAAAAATAAAATATTTCCCAAGAAACTTAAGACTGCTTGTGGCACAGAAGTTAAAAAATGAGACTTAGCCATATATTTAATTATAGCATTAAAAAGCAGCTCTCGCCAAATCAAATAACCTCCTCCCCGCCCTCAAAAAGTCACCCTTTCAGGGATGACTTTTCAGATGGGGTTTTCTATGATTTCGTGAAGTACTCAAGTCTCCGCTTACACTCTAGGAATAATTCATCCCCGCCCAAGCTGCTAGCGAGTGCCTGGTTTTTACCATAGTAATAGTGAAAAAAATAGTATTAATAACCTAAATAGATAGAGAGATTGACAAGATGAGATCAATATATTATGATATATTTTAGCAGTCAAAGACTAAGAGTGCTAAATTAAAAATTATAAAAAAATATTATATATATGTTTAATAAATTTACAGAAAAATCCCAGGAAGCTATTATTAATGCGCAAGCCATCGCCGCCAATTTCGGACAACCGAACATTGAAGCATTACACATTCTTCTCTCTCTATTACAACAATCAGAAAGCCTGATCAAGCCGATTTTAGAAAAAATGAAAATAGATCCAGAAGTATTAGAAAACCAAACCATTAATGAAATTAAAAAACTGCCAAAAAGCAAAGTCGACTTACAAAATGGTCCCATTCAAGCAGTTTCCGGCACTAACGAAACCGCCCTTATCTTGGAGCGCTCTAAAAAAGAGGCCGACGGCATGGGAGACGAATTTATTTCAACCGAACATATCCTGCTTGCCTTAATAGGAATTAGCTCTCCTGCGCAGACTATTCTTTTTAACTTTAATGTTACCTATCAAACAGTCGTATCAATCCTTCAGGAACTGCGCGGCGATGAGCGCATCACCGACCCTTCACCTGAAGGTAAATTTAAAGTTCTAGAGAAATATACGAGCAATTTGACAGAATTAGCGCGCCAAGAAAAACTTGACCCGGTTGTCGGCCGAGATATGGAGATCAGGCGAGTCATGCAAGTACTCTTACGCCGGACAAAAAATAATCCTGTCCTCATCGGTGAAGCTGGCACTGGAAAAACTGCTATCGTTGAAGGTTTGGCTCAACGTATTGTCGCCGGCGATGTGCCGGAAAATTTAAAGAACAAAGAAATCGTTACTCTTGACTTGGGCGCCCTGGTCGCGGGTGCTAAATTCCGAGGCGAATTTGAAGACCGTTTAAAAGCCGTTCTGAAAGAAGTCCAACATCAAAATGGACGCATCATTCTTTTTATAGACGAACTCCATACTCTGATTGGCGCTGGCTCTTCCGAAGGCTCAATGGATGCCTCCAACATGCTCAAACCGGCTCTAGCCAGAGGTGAATTAAGAACTATCGGCGCTACCACCACTAAAGAATATCAAAAATATATCGAAAAAGATGCCGCTTTAGAAAGGCGCTTCCAGCCCATCATGGTTAACGAGCCTAGCGTCGAAGATACAATCAGCATGTTACGAGGCTTGAAAGAAAAATATGAAGTCCACCACGGCGTCCGCATCACCGATGATGCCCTAACCGCCGCCGCCAAACTTTCCAACCGCTATATCAGCGATCGCTTCCTTCCCGACAAAGCTGTAGATTTAATTGACGAAGCTACATCTTCTTTAAGAATGGAAATTGATTCAATGCCGGACGAACTAGACCAATTAAAACGACGCATCAAACAACTGGAGATCAACAAAGCTGCCCTTCTTTCTTCGGAAAAAAAATCACCAAAACTGAGAGTCATAAATCAAGAGTTGAGCAAATTAAAAGAGAGGTCAAATCAATTGGAGTTGCACTGGCTTAATGAAAAAAATATTATTTCCCAAATTCGCCAGCATAAAAAAGAAATTGATGAATTAAAAATTAAGGCGGAAATAAGCCAGCGACAAGGAGCTGATTTAACTGAAGTAGCTAAGATTAAATATGGTTTGATTCCGGAGCTGGAAGCAAAAATAAAAGCCAGCCAAGACGAACTGATTAGAATCCAAAAAAAAGGTCAGCGCATTCTTAAAGAAGAAATTGGGGAAGAGGATATAGCTAAAGTAGTAGCCCGCTGGACTGGTATCCCGGTTAACAAGATGTTAGCTGATGATTTATTGAAATTAGCTAAAGCCGAGGAAGAATTAACACAAGAAGTAATTGGCCAGGAAGAAGCCATCGCGGCGGTGGCTAAAGCCATCCGCCGTTCCCGCGCTGGAATTAATGAAGAAAAAAAACCAATAGGCTCTTTTCTGTTTATCGGGCCAACCGGAGTTGGTAAAACCGAACTAGCTAAAGCCTTGGCTAGA
This sequence comes from Parcubacteria group bacterium ADurb.Bin115, assembly GCA_002070735.1. Classification (GTDB taxonomy): domain Bacteria; phylum Patescibacteriota; class Patescibacteriia; order Patescibacteriales; family UBA12465. Next base: position 5,999 of record MWDX01000015.1, on the reverse strand, counting down.
TTTCTATTTAATGATGAAAATTCTCTGATTCGCTTGGATATGAGCGAATACATGGAAAAACATTCTGTCGCCAAGCTCATCGGCTCTCCTCCAGGCTATATCGGCTATGACGAAGGTGGACAGCTAACCGAAAAAGTCAGACGACACCCCTATAGCGTCCTGCTATTTGACGAAATAGAGAAAGCCCATCCGGATATGTTTAATATGCTTTTGCAAATTCTAGATGACGGACGCCTGACGGACTCAAAAGGCAGAGTAGTCAACTTTAAGAACACAGTTATCATTATGACCTCTAATCTAGGCAATGAAGTCATCAAACAATATGCTATCGGTTTTGGAGAAGAAAATGAACAGCCCAAGAAAGATCAAGCCAGAAACCGGGAAATGAGAGACAAAATAGATAAGATATTAAAAGAGCATTTCAAATTAGAGTTTCTCAACCGCATTGATGAAATTGTCCTCTTTAAGAGTCTGCGACCGGAAGATTTGGAAAAAATTGTTTCTTTAGAGATGAATAAAGTAGAAAAAAGACTTAATGCCAAAAATATCAAGTTACAAATAAGCGCTAAGGTTAAGAAGATTCTGGCGGAAAAAGGTTATGACGCCAGTTACGGCGCTCGCCCCTTGAAGAGAGTTATCCAAAATATGATTTTAGACGAATTAGCCATGCAAATCATCGAAAACAAAATTCAAGAAGGCGATAAAATAAGGATAGACGTCGACTCTGAGGCAAAAATAAAAATTAAAGTCGAGGCCCAAAATAAAAGTAAATAAAAATACCGACAAACAGTCGCCGATCAAATAGCCGGCGGCTGTTTTAGTATTAAATAAATAAATTACCCGACAAGCTTGGTATCTTCAAAAAAATATATTATAATGTGAATACTCTAAACTAAGTAATATGAAAAAACACTTAAACATTCTTGCCGCCGTTATCTGTATTTTCTTTATCATACCGGCTGCTGGAGCACAAGATATTGACCCTGGTTTTAACCCCAACTTTATTATTTCTGATGAAGAAATGATGGATTACGATAGCCTGAGCCTGGCTCAAATCCAAAATTTCCTTCAGAAGAAAAATAGTTATCTAGCTAACTACAGCACCACAAGTGCTCATGGTACGCAAAAATCGGCGGCAGAAATTATTTATGATGCCACCAATAATAACTATGATTGTAGCGGCATTACTTTAAGCGACAGCCCCACGGAAGCGGAAAAACAACTAAAATGCCGTAAAATTACGACCATCAACCCTAAATTCTTGTTAGTCCTTCTCCAAAAAGAATCCAGTTTAATTGAAGATCCGAATCCCAATCAAGCCCGTTTGGACTGGGCGACCGGCTACGGTTGCCCTGATAATTGGACCTGTAATCCATATTACAAAGGTTTTGGCAAACAGATAAACAGTGCCTCCCTGCAATTTTTGGCCTACATGAAGGAACCACAAAACTATAACTATAAAGCCGGACAGACATACACCTTCAGCAACCCTTACGGTACTATCTCCAACAAAACCATAACCGTCATCCCTGCTAATCAGGCAACCGCCGCTCTCTATAATTATACCCCTCACGTCTTTGACGGAAATTATAATATCTATAAACTGTACCAGCGATATTTTCCCAGTACTCCCGCCCGCTATCCTGATGGATCCCTGTTACAGGTCAAAGGCGAAGCTGGTGTCTGGCTAATTCAAGACGGACTTAAGCGCCCTTTTCTCACTAAAAGTGCTCTGCTTTCCCGCTATAGTTTAGATAAAATTATTATGGTCGAAGCCAGTGATTTAGAAAGTTACGACAAGGGCAACCCCATCAGTCTGCCTAATTATTCTATAGTTAAAGCCCCCGATAACACTCTCTATTTAATTGTTGGCGACGAAAAAAGACAATTTGAAAATCAAACTGCGTTTAAAAGCTTTGGCTTTAATCCGGAAGAAATTATTGCCGCCAGTACTCAAGACCTGAGCTATTACCGCAACGGCGCCATGCTTACCGCCAATTCCGTTTATCCAACCGGCGCTCTGCTCCGCGACCCGCAAAGCGGAGGAGTCTATTATGTTCAAGATGGCAATAAAGCGCCAATCATTGATAAAGTCTTACTGAGTACTAAATTTAAGGGCAAAACAGTCCAAAAAGCCAGCGCGGAAGAATTGGCTCGCTATACCAAAATCAGCCCGGTTTTATTTGATGACGGTGAATTGCTAAAATCAGAGAGCTCCAGTACCGTTTACCTAATTGCCAACGGCAAGAAAAGGCCTTTCTTAAGCGGAGATGATTTTGAACGACTCGGCTACAAATGGTCAAACATCATTACCGTATCGCCACAATTACTATACTTATATCCACTCGGAGAAGCTATAACCTACAAATCCGCCGCTTAAATAAAATACCGAATATAAAAAACGTCTTCCTATGAATAAAACGAAGGCGTTTTTATATACAACAAAAACTTATATAAGTCAATATTTAAGAAAAAAGAAAATTATATTATACTAAAATTGCTATAAATTCTAATAACATAATCTAAAAATTTAATCATGCCTATTGTTAGCGCCTCTTTCTTGCCACCATCACCGCTATTAATCCCTGAAATTGGCAAGCAAAACAATCAGATGCTCCAAAAAACTAGCCAAGCCTATCGTCAAATGGCCGCTATTTTTGAGAAGGAAGAAATAGAAATAATCATAGTAATTTCTCCCTATGGACTTTCCCAAAACGAAAATATTAGTCTTAATATCGCGCCGCAGCTACAAATAAGTTTTCAAGAATTTGGATATCTAGCCACCATTAAAACTTTAAATCCAGCTTGGCGTCTGGCCGATGCTATTGTTAAGGAGATGGGACACGACTACCCGGTTAAACTCAGCAGCCAAGAAAAATTAGACTACGGTAGCGCCGTGCCCTTGGCCCTGCTTACGGAAAATATAATAATAAAAACGTTGCCGCTTTTCCCCGCTAATCAGAAAAACCGCGCCTATCATTATGAATTCGGACTCAAACTTGGAAAGATTCTTAAAAAAAGACCGGAAAAAATCGCTTTAGTTGCTTCTGGAGAACTGTCACGATGCTTAAAAAAGAACTCCCCCGGAGGCTATTCACCCAAGGGAGCACGTTTTGATAACCGCGTTATCGAATATTTAAATGATTCCGAAAACGGCCTTAATAAAATATTGGCACTAGAAGATAAAATCGGCGAAGAGGCCAAAGAAGGCGGATTAAAACAATTAAGCCTCCTCATCGGCGCTATCGGCGAAAACTGTCAGGCACAGATACTGGCCTATCAAAATGATTTCGGCATTGGTTACCTAAGCGTTAACTTTAACCTGCAAATCGCCACTATTTAGAAACTAATATGGAAAATATTGCCGATCTCATCAGCCAGCGTCAACAGCAAAAAGCACCGGCCTATCCCTGGCAAGAGCTGGCCCTGAGAATTATTAAAGAGCTATCGATTCCTGGCTTTAAAAGAAGCGCCGTCTTTAAAATCTGTAAGGAACTAAGTCCCGTCTTGGTAGAAAGGGCACTAAACGACACTAAAGAACTTTGCCGAAACGGAGTCAGATGGAAATATTTCTTTAAGATTGCCGATCAATATTTAGCGGTGAAGAATAAGAATAATAAAAAATATAAAAAAGAAAAAAATGAAAAATATCAAAGGTAAAATAATGGAGATCGTCTACCACCCACACCCAATATTGCGTCGCCAAGCCGATCCGGTCAAGGTAGAAAAAATTAAAAGTCCGGAATTCAAACAGTTTTTAGCAGACATGGAAGCGACAATGTTGGCTAAAGATGGCGCTGGTTTAGCCGCCCCTCAAGTCGGCATCAGCGAAAAAATCGTAGTTATTGCCGGCAAGAACGGGAATAATCTAATTCTTATCAATCCTCAGATTACTCACCGTTCTTGGGGAAAAATAATTAGTGAAGAAGGTTGTCTCTCCATAATTGACAACAGGGGGCGAATTATCTACGGAAAAGTAGAAAGACATAAACACGTAACCTGTCAATATATAGACGCCCAGGGGAAAAAGAAAAAAATTCAAGCAGAAGAACCGCTGGCGCGAGTAATTCAACACGAACTTGACCATTTAGATGGCATCCTTTTTATTGATCGTTTAATTGATTAAAAAACCGGCCTAATCGCCGGTTTTTTTATTGTTTCTAAATTTTATTATTTTCTTTCCCGATAACGCCAAAAAAAATATAAGGCGATAACAACCCCAAAGGCTACTAAAGCCCAAGAAATTTCTAGATAATATCTCTTCCACGCCGCTTCATTAGCGCCAAAAAAATAACCCAGAGCAGCTAAAATCAGAGTCCACAGAGCTGATCCTAAAAAAGTATAGAAGGAAAAACGCCACAAAGGCATTTTAACGAATCCGGCCGGCAGAGAAATTAATTGCCGGACAACCGGCACTAAACGCCCAAAAAAAGTTGAACCACTATCATATCTAGAAAAAAACATTTCTGCTCGCTCAATTTGCGCCGGCCTTATTAGCAAAAAACGAGCCACCTTAGTTTGAGCCAAACGATAAATTAAAGGTCGGCCTAAATAATAAGCTAAAAAATAATTAATAAAAGCGCCGATCAAACTACCAGCCACACCTGCTAAAATAACTAACCAGATATTCAAACTACCTTGAGCAGCTAAATAGGCGGCCGGAGGCACCACCACCTCTGAGGGAAACGGGATGAAAGAACTTTCCAAAGTCATTAAAAATACCACCCCCCAATAACCGATTTCTTGGGCAAAATTTAATAAATAATTAAGCAAGGTAATTAACATAATAAATCATGTACTAATAATTAATGATACTTGTCTCTTTAGTATACAGTAAAAATAAAAAAACTCAATCCAGCAAAACTTGCTTTTGCCTTAATAATCAGCTAATTTATAAACATGACAGCCAAAATAAGAACAATTTTTATGGGCACGCCGAAATTTGCCGTTCCCGGTTTACAAGCTTTATTAGAAAGCCCTGATTTTAACATTGTCGGCGTCTATACTCAACCGGATAAACCGGTAGGACGCAAACAAATACTGACGCCACCGCCGATTAAAGCCCTGGCTGTTAAGAATAATATTCCTATATTTCAGCCAAAAAAAATCAAAACAGAAACCGAAAATATTAAAAATTTAAAACCAGATTTAATAGTAGTAATTGCCTATGGTCAAATTATTCCTCAGGCAATTTTAGATATTCCTCAATATGGGTGTATTAATGTCCACGCTTCCCTTTTGCCTAAATATCGAGGCGCCTCCTGCTTAGCCGCGCCAATACTAAATGGCGATGAAAAAAGCGGCATCACTATCATGAAAATGGATGCTGGCATGGATACCGGTGATATCATCAAACAAATAAGCGTAAAACTGTCAGATAAAGAAACGCTAAACAGTTTGCATGACCGCCTATCGATATTAGGCGCAGAAATCCTAACCGACACTTTAAAAAAATATATTAATGGGGAAATAAAAACCCAAAAGCAAGATGAAAGCAAAGCCAGCTACGTCTCTTTAATTAAAAAAGAAAATGGCCGGCTTCAAGTAGATTTAAGCGCAACCGCACTAGAAAGAAAAGTCCGCGCTTATAATCCCTGGCCAGGCGCTTTCTTGAGACTTAATAATGGGGAAAAAATAAAAATTATCGAAGCCCAAGTGGAAAAAGCCGTTCATCAAGGGAAAATTGGCGAAATATACATAAAAAATGGACACTTGGCCTTAAATTGTGGACAAGATATTTTGTTTATATTAAAATTACAGCGTGAAAATCGGAAAGTGATGAACGCCTCCGACTTTTTAAAAGGCAATCAAAACATTCTAAATTTAACCGCCATCTAAAAAGGTCTCTTCGTCTAACGGCTAGGACGCCAGGTTCTCATCCTGGTAATAGGGGTTCGATTCCCCTAGGGACTACATAAATAAACTTTTGAGAAATTTCAGATTTTAAGACTACAAAATAAAAAGAGCATACTGAAAGTGCGCTCTTTTTATTTACGACG
>MWDX01000014.1 GCA_002070735.1 Parcubacteria group bacterium ADurb.Bin115 | reverse complement strand
ATTATATAATATTTTAAATATCTTTACACAGAATTAATTCACACATCCCACATATGCCTATTCTTCAGTGGGTACTTTTTGTTTTAATATTTTCTCAAGTAATTTTCTAAAATTAGGAAATAAATTTATATTATTTAAATCTTCTAAACTGAAAAATCTAATATCAGATGATTCTTTAGGGTTATAATGTAGCTCACTGTTTTCTTCATTCTCTATTTTACATAAATAAATCAAATCAAGATGATAATGTTGGTTATCTCCATTTATTTTTTCACATAGTATAACATAAGGATGGTGCAGCACGGAAACATCTGCTTCTAGATCAGACAAGGTACTGTCCCGGTCACTAATTATTTCCACATTCAAACCAGTTTCTTCTTTAACTTCCCGCACAACTGTTTCATCTGGAGTTTCATTCCATTCAACATGTCCTCCGGGATAAAGCCAGACACCTAACTTTCGGTGATTAACTAATAATACCTTCTTTTCTTTATTAATAATTAAGGCAGAGGCGGTAAAATGTTTTTCTACGTTATTCTTATTAAATACCATATTTAATACCTGAAATTATTTATTGTGGAAATTATGTAGTCAATTTCATGTCTCTTAAGCCCCGGATGGACCGGAATTGTAGTGATACTTTGTAAAAGCTTCTCGGAATTTGGACAAACTCTTTTAAATTTACTTAGTATGGGATATTTATACAATACCTTGCAATTGTATCTAATTATATCTGAAGGAATTCCTTTGTCAGATAGATAATCAATAAATTTATGAGTATCCTCCAAATTTAGTTTTAATAACAAGGTATAATAATTAGGTTCTCCCTTCTCAATTATAGCTAATTCACTTATTTGAGGATGCTCCAGACCATCTTTTATATACTGGGCATTGCTTTTTCTTATTTTTAATTGTTTGGAAATATAGTCAATTCTATTTAACCCTAATGCTGCCTGTAAAGCTCCGAGTTTAAAGTTAAGCCCATAATCAATGGTATTCATATTTCCAAAAGCAATGAAACTTTTTGATTTGTTATAATAGTTTTCATTATTTGTCAGGAGGAAACCACCTTCGCCGGTTGCAAGAATTTTTCTATCATGCGTACTAAAGCAAGAAATATCTCCGTAATATGATAAATAGTGATTATTCAGTTTCGTTCCGTGTGCTTGGGCTAAATCCAATATTAATGGAATATTTTTAGATTTAAGAACCCGCTGCAACTCTTTTACATTAGTAGGATAGCCCCACATAGGCACCTCAATTACCGCTTTTGTTTTAGATGTTATTAATGTTTCTATTTCATTAACACTTAATCCAAAATTATCTTTTACAGTATCGCAGAAGATTATATTGGCACCTGATTGTATTATTGGAAAAACAGACATTACTGGGCATGTAGAAGATACTATTACATCATCTCCTTGATTAACACCAGCAGCGAAAAGAGCAGTTTGTATCGCTGAAGTACCAGAAGAAGTGGCGACAGCAAATTTTGAATTAAAAAAATTAGCCAGTTTTAGTTCATATTCATTAACAATATCCGCCGTACCAGAAAGTTTCTTATTTAACAAAACCTTTTTGATATACTCAAAATCATGCACATTTGAAAATAAATATTTATCTTTAATCTCCATAATAAATTATCAAATTATATAAATTAATATTTTTTAACTACTTTACCCCCATTTTTCTTCCAATAACATGTTACTAGTTCGCCCTTGCTATTAACCATAAAAATATTTTTTTGATCTAAACAATCTTTATTTGTGCAAAATGTTTTAAAGCCAACAAGGGTAACCTCGGGATTATTTTTATATTTTTCATAAAACTTTTTTGACATTAACTTGTAATCTTTTATTGTATTTAAATTCGTATATATTTTATCATAATGATAAATTGAACTTATGACCACTTCTGGCGCAAGACCTTTACAAAATTTAATAGTATCTTTCATTGCATCAACATTTTCTGGATGGAGTGCGATATGAATAGATATGTTTTTGTTTTTTGATTTAAGCTTTTTTATAAAACCAAGTGTTTTTTGTAATGCCCCTTTCTTCCCTCTAATTTTATCATGGATTTTATCAATATGAGAATCTATGCTAATAGTATAAGTTGAGAAATTTAAATTAACCACTTTATTTTCTAAACTCTTATTCAAGATAACGCCATTAGTACAAAGAGAAACTTTTGGAATTTTTGAAATTGCGTATTTAGAAATATCAATGAAGTCAGGGTGTAACGTTGGCTCCCCTCCCGTTAAAACAAGTTTGTATATCTTCTTTTTGGAAATTTTATCAATCAGACTATATGCCTCTTTTCTTGAAAGAAAATTAGAAGAATAGGGTTTATTTGAAATACTATAAATACAGTGGCGGCAATCTAAATTACAATATGTTGTTAATTCAAATACAACCTTTTTACTATTTTTATCAACATTCATTTTACAAGGTCTATACATAATTATATTTGTAAGTAGATTCAATTTATAAAAATATCTATTGGCACCCGAAAATCAATTTTGTCTAACGCTTACGAATATGCAAAGTTTTTGCACAATGAAATGGAACAAAAATTTGGGCGAAACTAGAAATTTAAAATTTATTTTTTATCTCACAACAACATCAAAAATGTATTCTTTTGCCCATTCAAAATCAGAAAAATCAAACAAAGTTGATTGTAATTCTTCCTCAATTATTTCTTTTATATCGTTGGCTCTTCCTATTTCTTGGCGCACGACTATCTTTTTGAAAAAACAAAAATCGTACATATAAATCCATTATCGTCTAAATCTTTCTTTGAGTCTAAATTAAAACCATGCCTCTTGAATAAATCAGGATAAAACTTTTCTTCTCTATTATAATCTATGATAGTGCCAATCTGTGGAATCTCTGAATAATGAAGAACTTCTTTATATTTCTGGTTGTCAAATTCAAATATGTTTCTTTCAATGAAAAGATCTTTTTTGGATTTTAGTTTTTCTTCTAAATACTTTTCATTAGCAACTACTAAAATAAGTTTGCCTTCATTGTTCAGCATTGAATTTATTTTTTGGGCGACATCATTTAACTCATCGGATGCAAAATGGGTAAAAACATATATCGCCGTCAGAAAATCAAATTTTGTATCTGTATTTGTTTGAAGAAAAGTTTTATTGAAAACTCTAAGTCTTGTGTTCTTTAGATTTAATGGTTTTGATTTGAAATATTTATAATTCTTGCGAGAAGGTTCGCAACCCTCAAGAATTATGGTTTTGAAAGATTTGGATAAATTTTTTTGCAACATCCGAAGAAAAAAACCAATACCAAAACCAATATCAAAAATTTTAATTTCATCTCCTTCTTTCTTTGAAATGATATTTTGGATAATAAAATTATCTACAAAAGAATTGATTTTTGTTTTTTCTTGATTCTGCCAATTTACTTTATTATATTGCAGATAAAAAAATTCTTTGTTCTTCATAATAATATTTAAATGAATTTATTAAATTTACTCTTTACGCGCGCTTTTCTAAGCCGATCCCTGATTGAATATAACATTGCGATTAACAGAAGTTCTGCGAAGCAGAATTCAGGAAAATTTCGCAGGAATTTCCCTGTTAATCGCTGTTAGGCGTCCTGAACGAAGTGAAAGCCCGCAGGGCGTGGCAAAAATTCTGCGAATTTTTGAGTTCAGAAGGTCTCGCGGTAGTGGGACGGCGCGCGTTGTTTTAACATAAAATTATCTTTTTTTAAATTTCAAAATTAGAATACTTGGATATTTTCCTGCATCTTTGATTTTTTCTGCGGCAGGGTCAAATTCTTCAATAAAATCAATTAAATCAAATTTGGAAAGAATTTCTTTGTTGATATATTCATTTAATTTATGAGAAGGTTCTTCAACTCTTACTTTTCCGCCTAAAATTAACGAAGAACAAATTTCTTGTTTCCAGTAATCTTTTGTTTTCTTTTCAAAATAATGTCTTATGGGATGAGTAACCAAGAAAACAAACTCTCCACCTTTTTTCAAGACACGAGATACTTCTTTAAAAATTGGAGTAATTTTGTCTGAATGCTGTAAAGCATATCTACTAAAGATTATGTCAAAAGTTTCTTCATCATAAGGAAGTTTTTCAAAAGAAGAAACAGAAACTTTTGCACCTTGGCTTTTCTTTTCTGCCTCTTTAACCATTTCTTTTGAAACATCAATTCCATAAACTTCGAAATCTTCTTTTTGAAAATGAACTAAATCTTCTCCGTAACCACAACCCAAATCCAAAAGTTTTCCTTTCTTCTTTGTTACAAGAGAATAAAGAATTGGTCTTGTAACATCAGGAACAGATTCGTCGGCATTTTTAAATTTTTGAGAAATTTTATCATATTGAGTAACCATAATTTTATTTAAATTAGATAATTTATATATGTTTCTTTTTAGCGCGCCGTCATTTTGGGTGGGTGGTCGGAGAAAGAGTGACCTTCTAAATTACGCCTAACAAGTTTTAACCACACCTATTTAAAGCTTGCTTAAAAATCGACCTTTTTGTGTAATCATATACACTATGAACACAGAATTTCGAACAACCAGAATTGAACGCGACCCAATGTATAACTTTGAACGCGAGCTTAAGATTCGCGGATTTAGTCGTAAGACCATCAAGGGTTATCTACATTATAACAGAAAATTCTTAAATTATACAAAAAAGTCCAAAAGAAATTGCCAATGAAGATATTAAAAGATATTTGGCTAATAAAGAAGTTTCTAACGCTACTTTGAGTTTAGCCATCAACGTCTTGAAATTTTATTATACTTAAGTTCTTAAAAGAAGATTTTTTTGATATCAAACACCCAAAGAAAGAAAAACGCCTACCGGTTGTTTTGACTAAAGATGAAATCAGAAAAATGGTGAAGCGACAGCAAATCTAAAGCATAAATTACTAATGGAAATTATGTATGTTTCGGGATTAAGAGTTTCAGAAGCCATTAAATTAAATAAAGGATATTGATTTAGCAGAAGGAATTATCAGGGTCAATTTAGGCAAAGGAAAAAGATCGCCAAACTATTCTTTCAAAAAGAGCCAATAAAGATTTGAAAACTTTTTTAGAAACAAGAGAAGATGACGATCAATATTTATTCACCCATTTGTTAAAGAAAGGAGTTGATATTAGATACATCCAAAAGTTATTAGGCCACAAAGGATTAGAAACAACCCAAATTTACCTCCAAGTTTCCACTCCAAAATTACAGGAAATCAATAGTCCTTTAGATGATTTATAAGAAAATGACTAAAAGATTTTTGTAAAATTTTTTCGGAGTGGGGAGTGTTTCCACAATTCTGCGTTAGCAGAATATCAAAAACACTGGGCGGGATTCAAAAATCCGCTTGCAGATTTTTCTCAAAATGAGTTCAAATTTCGGCCAGCAAATACTACATAATAAAAAACAGCCATACTAATACAAACCCTTGTCAAAAAAAAATATTTTTGTTAACATCAGAATAATTACATCTGTTGTTAAATTTTTTATTTAACAAAGAGCGCCTATAGCTCAGTTGGTAGAGCAGCTCCCTTTTAAGGAGACGGTCGTGGGTTCGAATCCCCCTGGGCGCACACATAAAAAGACTTGGTTGACTAAGTCTTTTTCTTTTGTTGTTATTATTGACTTTTAGAAAAAATAATTGTAATTTAAACACTTAAGGCTCTTTAAAAATAAGATTAAAGTGATCTCCCTGTTGACAAAAAATTTCACTTGAACGCAGAGAAATCACTTTAATCTTTAAAAAATGGCAAATAATAATCAAAAATTAAACATGGCCGAGGCTATAATTGGATTATGTCTCGCCAATCATAATTTGGCTGGCGCCATCAACGCCGCCATTCTTATTGACCAACGTCAACTAAAATATGAAGAATGGGATACTGCTTATCAAAACATGGGGGCAAAAAAAATTGTTGCAACTTTATTAGCTTTGAATAATCAAGAGGCGAACGTACGTTTTATCGCTTATTTAAAAGCGGGGGAAAATATTGCTGAATTAATAGATTCAGCAACCCGCTTATCGATACCAATAAGCATAGGCGCCCTAAAAATTATGGTACAACGGCTGATCAAACAAAAAAAGCCCGCGCTTGAAATTCAAATCATGGCCGCCACTAGATACGTAAACCTAAGCTCAGAATTGTTAACTACATGGCTGTATCTGGCCAAAAGGATGGCTGTAAAGAACGGCAACGTGACAATCGCCCTTGAAGCCTCGTCCCGGCTTGATAAAAAATTTAAGTTATCCGTAGAGGAAGTGGAAGAACTTTTGCTTTCTCGTATCAAAAAAATGACCGAGGAGTCAGAAAAAGAAATGACAGAAAAAGAGGGGCACGTCCTGAAAGAATGTAAGCAATGCTTACAATTAATCAGCCTGCTTCCTCCAGAAAAGCAATTCTACAAAAAACTGATCTTCGGTGATAATGCGGATAATGCGAAATAATATTTGGCCACACACACTCAAAAAGCCACCCTTTCTCAAGGATGGCTTTTTTCAGACGGGGTTTTTTAATCTTATAAAAATGACCACTCCCACAAAGGTAAGCGATTGTTATTATTTATTATCCAAAATCCTATTCACCCCCGGCAACTTATCGCTGTCCACCACAAACCAGTCCCAGGAATAACGAGGTTTAGTGCCGAAATCGCCAGGCTTGTGAAAATCGGATCCGCCGGTCATAATCACCTTTTTTCTCTTAAACAAACTACTCAAATACATGATAGCATTATAACCATGATGGGGGGATAGCAATTCAAAGCCGTCTAAACCGGCATCAATTGTTTTTTCAACCAAACCGTTTTTCATCTTATTATTCAATCCCGGATGACAAAAAATCAACTGTCCGCCCGTTTCTTTTCTAACCTGTAAAATTTTAGTCAAACTGACATACGCATCCTGAAAACGAGGTCCGGTTTTAGGAAAAAGGCAATAGCGCATAATATCTTCTTCGCGAACATTTTTCAACTCTAAAGCCTCTTTAATCTTCCGGCGATTATCAGGCGATTTCCAAACGGCATTAACTAAATGATTAGTCGACAAGTAATAAGGATGCTCACGCAAAAAATTACGCCAATTAAATTTTAAACCGAGGCGACGCCAGCGACCGGCCACCTTTTCTGCAAACCGACGGCGGCGCAAGCAGGTCGTATCCAACATTTTGAGTAAAACGGGAGAATTAAGGTCATAATTGTACCATAATACATTGAAGGTCCTCTGTTTATAACGGACATACAGCTCCAAGCCGGGGATATATTTAATCCGATAGCGGGCACAGGCTCGCTTGAATTCCGCTTGTCCGGCGATTGTATTATGATCGGTCAAAGATGCCGCTTTTATACCCTGCAAATATATCATGCGCACCAACTGAGAAGGCGAGTGATAACCATCCGAATATAAAGAATGTAATTGTAAGTCTATCCTCATATTTTAAATATACAATATTCAGGGTAAGTTCACAAATCTTGCCAAACAACATAAAATCAGATAACATTGAAAAATAATGCCGCCTTAGCTCAGTTGGTCAGAGCAGCTGTTTTGTAAACAGCAGGTCGTGGGTTCGAATCCGACAGGCGGCTCCAATAAAAAAGCCGTTTCCTATAAACGAAGAAACGGCTTTTTGTTGGCAATTCAGCCAAAAAAACACTTAAACTTATAAGGACAATTCGGACAGGCCGGATCGCTAGGGGCCACAATTTTGTCGTTGCTTAAAAACCATCCTAGACCACTTAGATGGAGTAGTCTTTTCTCAATTAAATAATCGAAAAAATTCTTGACCACCGAACTTCCTGTATCTTGATATTGTTTCAGCAGGGCTCTTTCAAAGGGTATAAAGCGACCAGCTTCTTGGGCCAAATACTCTTAAATCAATAATTTGTCAATTCGTATAACGTGCTATATACATAACCTGAGTATAAAGCGTGTACAAAGAGTGAATAAAATTTACTTGATAAGCGCCTGATAATAAGATAAGATATAAAAACAATGAACTGTAAATATATGGCCGGAGAAGACATTTTGTTAGAAAAAATACCACCCCATAGCTTAGAAGCGGAAGAATCGCTTTTGGGCTGTCTTTTAATCGATAAAGACGCGATTATCAAAGTAGCGGATATGATTCTTCCCCAAGACTTCTACCGCCAAGCTAACCAAAAAATCTACGAAGCCATCCAGGAGTTATATAACAGCCAAGAGCCGATTGACATCATTACTCTAGCGAATAAGTTGGAAGATAAAAAGCAGTTGACCGATATTGGTGGTCGCACTTATCTGGCTAAGCTATCAAACGCGGTCGCAACCGCGGGCAATGTCAGCCAATACGCCAGCATCATCCAAAAAAAAGCAACCTTACGCCGATTACAGCAAGCGGCGGCAGAAATAACCAACGCCAGCTTCGATGAAGATAGGGAGATAGATGAAATCTTGGATGAAACAGAAAAAAAGATTTTCAGCGTTTCTCGCAAATTTTTAAAAAATGCCTTCCTCCCCTTAGACAGTCTATTAGCCGATGCCTTTGAAAGAATCGACGAATTACATAAACATGGCGGCAAATTAAGAGGATTAAGTACCGGTTTTAACGACCTTGATTCCCTGCTGGCCGGATTACAAAAATCAGATTTGATAATACTTGCCGCTCGACCCAGTGTCGGTAAAACTTCCCTAGCTCTTGATATTGCTCGCCAAGCGGCCATTAAGAATAAAGTTGGAGTTGGCATCTTCTCTTTAGAAATGGGTAAAGAACAGCTAGTTGACCGCATGATTTGCGCCCAAGCGAATGTAAATCTCTGGAAAATGCGCACCGGCAATCTCTCAGATAAAGAGGAAGATAATGATTTCACAAAAATCGGCAAATCAATGGGAGAGTTAGCAGAAGCACCCATATATATTGATGACTCCAGTAGTTTGTCTGTGATGGAAATCCGTGCCAAATGTCGACGCTTACAAATAGAAAAAGGCTTGGGTCTAATTGTCATCGACTATTTACAGTTAATGGAGGGGCGAGGCAAATATAGCGACAACCGTGTTCAAGAAATTGGAGAAATCAGCCGCGGCCTGAAAGGTATCGCCCGCGAACTAAATATCCCTGTTTTAGCGCTAGCCCAATTATCGCGCGCGGTCGAACAAAGTAGTCCGGCTATTCCCAAACTTTCACATCTGCGCGACTCCGGTTCCATTGAACAAGACGCCGATGTCGTAATGTTTATCTATCGCAAAGCTGCCGACCGCAACTATAATCCCAATGACTTATCTATAGACGAAAGATATAAAGCGGAGATCCATATCGCCAAGCACCGCAACGGACCAACTGGTAAAATCGACTTATTTTTTGATGAAAATACGGCCAGCTTCCGCAATCTCAGCCGCCAAAACAATACACCTTAAAAAAATTAAAAATAATAATATAAACCTATGTTCAACAAACTCAAACAATTCAAAGATTTGCGCAGCCAGGCAAAAACCATGCAAAGCGCCCTCGCACAAGAAAGCGTCACCGAAGAAAAAAACGGCGTTAAACTAACATTAAACGGCAATATGGAAATTATAGAGTTAACTTTAAATCCGGAGTTAAATACCGAAAACCAAGCCAACGCCGTCAAATCATGCTTTAACGATGCAATTAAAAGAACCCAACGGCTGATGGCTAAAAAATTACAAGACATGGGCGGCCTCCCTGGCTTAAACTAAATGAAATACCCTGAATATATTCAAAAACTAATTGAAAGCTTTTCTAAATTTCCAAGCGTCGGACCGAAAACTGCCGAACGTTATGTTTTTTATTTACTGAATCAAAAAACCGTTCAAGTCAAAGAATTAGCTTCCTTTATATCATCACTGCCAGATAATATCAAACGCTGTTCAATCTGCCGCACTTTTAGTGACAGCGACCCTTGTCCGATTTGTGGTGACAAAAAAAGATCTCCAGAAATTCTTTGCATCGTTGAAAATAGTCAAGATTTAGCCGTAATTGAAAACACCAAGCAGTTTAATGGCCGTTATTTTGTAATCGACCGACTTTTAAACACTCTGGAAAATATCGGCCCCGACCAGCTCCCACTTAAGGAACTGAAAGAATTAATTAATGCTAATAAAGTAAAAGAATTGATTCTTGGTCTCAACTTTACTTTAGAGGGAGAAAGCACCTCTTTATTTTTAAAAAAAACATTCCCCGAGATTAAAATAAGCCGACTGGCTAGAGGCCTGCCAGCCGGTTCAGATTTAGAATATGCCGATGAACTAACCCTGGCCAACGCTTTAAAATATAGAAACACCTTATAACTTGTACTTCAAAAAAAGTTAAACATAAATTTAAAGCAGAAACATAAAAAAATCCGCCTCTAATAAAAAGCGGGTTTTTATGTCTTAAAATTATTTCTTAAAAATATTAAGCGATACTCAAAATCTTCACAGTTGTCTTCAACTGACGATGGCCAACATTTTTCTTGTAACGAGTTTTACTTTTATACTTAACTACTTTTACTTTATCTTGCTTAGTGGTGTCAATAACTTCAGCCTCTACTTTCTCGCCTAAAGACGGGCTGCCGATTTCTAATTGACTGCCATCTATTTCCGCCACTAATAAAGTATCAAATTTAACCTTTTCTCCGGCTGCCAATTCTAGTTTTTCCACTTTAATGGTTTCGCCTTCCTTGACTTTATATTGTTTGCCGCCGGTGGCAATCACTGCAATCTTCGCCATATTATTTAATATTAGCAAAATTATTAGAAAAAATCAGGCTCTCGCCGATTCACCTTTAAATATTATCAAATATTTGAAAAATGTCAATAAATAAGATAAGATAAAGTTAATATAAAAATATAAAGCCTTTATGCCTAAATTTATCATTAACGGCAAAAAACCCCTAAGCGGGCAAATTGCAGTCAGTGGCGCTAAAAATTCAGCCCTAAAAATCATCCCAGCATCAATTCTGTCGACCGAAAAAATAACTATTAAAAATTTGCCGAACATTGAAGATGTGACCCGTTCGTTTGAGGTCCTAACTGACCTAGGCGCGAAGATTACGTATAATGGCTCGGAGGCTAATATAGACACCTCAAATATTGCCAACAACGAATTAAATGCCAAGATGGCAGATAAATTCCGTGGTTCCATTATGTTTGTCGGGCCATTACTCGCCCGCTTCGGTGAAGCTAAATTTCCTCATCCCGGTGGTTGTGTCATCGGCGCTGGCGGAAGGCCGATAGATTTATTTCTTGAAGGCTACCGTGCCTTTGGCGCCGAAATTAAAGAAGAATCTGGAAAATTCTATCATATCAAAGCTAAACACTTGCAGGCGGCAGAGTATTTCTTTCCGCTAGTTAGCGTCACGGCGACCGAAAGCATGATGATGACAGCTAGTATTATTCCCGGCACTACCATCTTGAAAAATTGCGCCATGGAACCAGAAATAAGTGCACTCGCCGATTATCTCAATACTCAAGGAGCACAAATAAGCGGCGCCGGCACGCCCATCATGGTCATCAAAGGACAAAATAAAATTGGCGCCGGAGAATTCACGGTCATACCGGACAGAATCGAAACCGGGTCTTTCGCTATTTTAGCGGCGGCCGCTAATGCCAATCTAGAAATCATCAATTGCCAACCAGAGCATATCATGACGCTCTTAAAAATAATGGAAAGAATCGGCGTAGATTTTGAATATGGTCGCGACTGGCTAAAAATTAAAAAAGGCAAGCGCCCTTTGAAAGCGCATGATATTAAAACTCACGAATATCCAGGATTCGCTACCGATTTACAATCGCCCTATGTCGTCCTTATGACTCAAGCCCAGGGTATATCACTCATTCATGAAACAATTTATGACCGGCGTTTGCTCTGGACAGATATGCTTTCGCAAATGGGCGCCAGTATCATCATGTGCGATCCTCACCGCGTCGTTATTCAAGGACCGACGCCATTATTCGGAAAAAGACTAATTAGCCCTGATTTAAGAGCGGGCATCGCTTTGGTTATCGCGGGTCTAATTGCCGAAGGACGTACGGAAATAGACAATGTCTACCAGATTGACCGCGGTTATGAAAAATTGGAAGAAAGACTGCGGAAAATAGGCGCCGATATCAGCCGAGTAGAATAAAATTTATGCCTAAAAAAATTCGCGACTGGCTATTTATCCTATTTATAATCTTGTTTGTGATTATTACTTTTTTTGTTTCCGTTTATGCCGCTGGCTATAGCCTTAACAAACGCTGGCCGCCGCGTTTTGACCAAATTTTTCAAAAAACCGGCATGCTTATTGTTGACAGCGAACCCTCTGGCGCTTCTATTTTTTTAAACGGCGAACGCCGGCGCAAATCCATACTGCTTGATATTGGTCGAAGTGACGCTCTTACTCCCCAAAAAATCAAAAATTTGCCGCCAGGAGAATATATCTTAATGCTAGAAAAGGACGGCTACTGGCCCCTGGAAAAAAAAATTAATATTTACCCGGGTCAAACAACTTTTGCAGAAGATTTGATATTATTCAAGCGTTCCTTGCCGCTCAATCTCAGCCTATGCGCGCCTCAAACATTAGAGTTAAGCCCGGACAACCGAAGGCTAATTCTCCCCGAAGAGGGCACGGCTATTAATTTAAAAACGGAAACAAAAAGCGATTTAGGCCTACAATTATCCCAAGGAGACATCCAGTGGTCTAAAGACGGCGCGCGTATACTTTTCGGAGGAAAAATCCTTAATCTCGACAATGGACAAAGCAATGACACCCTCGCCATGATTGGCCAAGAAGCCAATAATTTTTATTGGGACGAAAACGGCAAAAAAATATATTATCAAGCTGACGGCCATATTAATTGTATTCTCACCGACAATAATACAATCAGCACTGTCCTCAGCGGCAGCGATTATGTTGCTTACACTGTCCGCGGAAACCTAATCTATACAATCGAAAGACAAAATGAACAAATGTATTTAAGGCTGTATAGAGCCGACAATCATCTTCTACAAAATAGCATCAACCTACCGGCCGGTGATTATATATTCAAGCAAGATAAATATCATCTCAATCTATACGACCGCAAACAAAAAGCTCTCTATCTGCTTAATGATTACGCCCAGCAACCAATAAACAAACAGCTTCGACCAGTAACCGCTTGGCAATGGCTCAACGCCTCCACTTTAATGTGGTACAATGAATTTGAAATCTATTCTTTTGACCTTAATAGCAATCGTCAAGAATTATTGATAAGAGTAAGCGAGAAATTAACAGGAGCCGTTTGGAACCGAAGTAAAAATTATATAATTTATGCGAATAACGACGAAATTAAAATTATTAATTTGAACTTAGACAAACGTTTGCCTATCACGCTGTTAAAAGCGGAGGAAATTTCTAACCTCGCCTTAGATGAAAAAAATCAGCTATTATACTTCTACGCAAAAATCGGACAGCAGGCCGGCATCTATAAATTACAACTTCAGTAACAAGGTAATGAGCTCCTTTCCGCCCTCAAAAAGCCACCCCTTCTCAGGGATGGCTTTTTGAAGACGGGGTTTTTTGATCTTATAAAAACTTTTTCGTCTAAAGAGACTTGGCTAGGCCACGCAAGAAGTCTTTCAGGTCTTCACCTATTTCTGGATCTTTTATGCCTATCTTGATATTAGCCTTGATTAAATTAAATTTATTGCCGGTATCAAGCCACTCACCCTCTAACTGTTTACCATAAAGCACATGCCCCTGCTCCAGCATGACATCATAGGCGTCTGCCAAACGAATTTCTCCGGATTTGCCGGATTGCATCGACTTAAGGATATTGATAATTTCTGGTGTAATAATGTTGATGCCGACTTGCACTAGATTAGAGGGGGCTTCTTCCAGCGACGGTTTTTCGATAAATTTCTTAATTTCATAAATTCCCTCTCCCAAATCCAAACCGTCGATTACCCCGAACTGACTAACATCTTTATGTTCCACTTCGGATAAACCGATAACCGCATCCCCATAACGTTCATAAACATCCATTACCTGCTTGACTGGGGAAATCGGCGCATCGTATAAAGTATCACCAAACATCACTAACACCGGCTCATCGTCACGAACAAGATGAGAGGCACACATGACCGCATGCCCGTCGCCCAAAGGAATCGGCTGGCGGACATAAGAAAATTTGGCCAGATTTTCAATCGCTTGAACCTTCTTCACCAAATCCAGCTTATTCTTTTCCACTAAAGTTTTAGACAATTCAAAAGAATAATCGAAATGATCTTCAATCGCCCGTTTGCCACGTCCGGTGACAAAGATTATTTCTTCAATGCCGGCGGCCGCCGCTTCTTCCACTAAATACTGAATCACCGGCTTATCGACTACCGGCAACATTTCTTTAGGCTGAGCCTTAGTCACCGGCAAGAAACGCGTGCCGAATCCGGCTACCGGCAAAATTGCTTTTTTGATTTTTTGCATATAATTATCAGCGGGACAGCCGTTTAGCGCCATCCCCACTTCTTAAAATATTTCCACCATGATTTTAAGTGTTCTTGGGCCAGATGGTCTTTAAAAATGGCGAGGTACCACGGCAAACGAGCGCTCTTGCGCTGATGGTCGTGGATAACCGTTGCTTCCGGATAATAGACAACTTTCTTCCCTTGCTCATGGGCGCGGCGGCAAAGATCGACGTCTTCAAAATACATAAAAAATCTTTCATCAAATAATTTTTCATGATTAAAAAGCTCTCCTCGCCTTACCAATAAACACGCTCCTAACAGCCAATCGACATTTCTCGTCTCCTGATGATTTTCATGTTTCATTAAATATCTATCTATTAATCCGGGCAAATAGTGACCGACCGCCGTCCGCCTTAATACCGGTAAAAATATGCTGGGGAAACGGGCGCAAGAATACTGTAAAGTTCCGTCAGAATTTAATAGCTTAGGGCCAACGATAGCGACCTCGCGATTATTTGTTAAATATAAAACAAGCTTCTTAACGGCTTCACGACTGAAGACAAGATCTGGATTAGCGATTAATATCATTTCACCGGAGCTGGCCGCGATACCGAGATTATTACCGCCTCCCATGCCCAAATTTTGCTCGCTCTCAATCAATCGGATGCGCGCATCAACCGCGGTTAAATCAGCCAGCTTATCGCCAGAAGCGTTTTCCACTAAAATAATCTCATATTCCAGGTCGCTTAAATCAGCCGTGGCTAAAGACCGCAGGCAAGCTTCCAATTTTAAACGGCTTTTATAATTGACGATGATAATCGATAAGTCCATATTATTGCCGGCAGATTCTTATTATCCTGCGAGCGATGAAAAAATAAAAAGAAAACAAAGGATTAACTAAATATTTTAACACCGGGTTATCAATTTCCTGATACCAGATGTGTCCGGAAAATAAAGGTAATATTTTATAGTCAGGTACGCAGCGCAAAGTTTGTGCCTGTTTTCTGGCTTGAAGCAGATACGACCAATTTTTAAGATTGAAAAAATAAGCCCAGGCTCTTTTCTTTTCCTTCAGCCAACCGGAACGTAAAGCGAAAAAACTCATGCCCAGTTCCATTACCAGCAAAGGCGGTAAAAACAAGATTAAAGATAAAATTGAATAATTTTTCCAAGCCGCAATCAAGCGGTTTCTTTCCATCCAATAATATTTGCTGACCGAACGGCTGAATTCATATTGATGATAGGCGACCGCCTTAAAAGCCAACAAACACTGCCAACCAGACAGCCAGAAACGCCAGCCCAAATCCTGGTCTTCATTATACATCCAAAATTCTTCGTCCAACAAGCCGACGGCGCGCAAAGCTTCCATTCTTAGCAAAACCGCCGCCCCGGAAGGATAAGCGATTTTTTTTACCTCCTCGCCTCTGTCCAGGAATGTTTGACGATAGGCGTCGCAATAGCCGAAACCCAAAAAATGCGTAACATTACCCAAGCTGTTTATCATCTCCCTGTCCGAGTTAAACATTAAACGCGCCTGTACGGCGGCGGCAGCCGGATTAGCCTCGACTATGCGTACCAATTCCGTTAAAGCCCTGGGCGCTAAAGAAGCGTCCATGTTTAATAATAAAGCATAATCATAATTTTCCGCCATCATCAGACGCAAAGCATCGTTATTACCTTTGGCGAAACCATCATTATTTTTATTAAAAATAAAACGAGCCGCCGGCGCCTGGTCGCGCAAATAAGCGGCTGATTCGGCCGTACTGGCATTATCGACAATAAAAATATCCGGCCGGCAAGAAGCATCCAAAGCGCGAATTGAAGCTAAACAAGGCGTCAAAAAACGCTGAGCATAATCTTTATAATTGACGAGAATAATGCCAACTTTCATAGTCTAAGAAAAAATTTTAGCCAAGAACCTCCCCAATGGCCAGGCGCTCTTTAATACAAAACACTGCCAAGAAGGCTCCCATTTCTGAAAATATTTAAGCATTGAATCTTGAAAATATAGCTGCTTGTTAGAAACATCGACCTGATTGAAGCTCTGGCCGACATAATCCAGACAACGGGCAACCGGCGTATACCAGACTTCCCCGCCATTCTTATAAACCTGCCGGCAAAAATCTACTTCTTCAAACCAAATAAAATACCGCTCATCCAATAAAGGCAAAGCGGAAGCGGAAATATTCTGCCAAGCGGCGCGGTTAATCATAAAGAAAGCGCCGCGCACAGAATCAACCCTCGCCGCTTGGCTATAATCAAAATTTTTACAAAGATAAGAATTTAGCCAAGACGGAAAAAGATGAGGAAACTTCAAAACTATCGCTAACTGATCGCTTAAGCGCGGAAAACGGCGTACAGACGGCAATCGCTCTCCGGATTCATTTTCCAAGCGGCAACCGGCAACCACCGCTTGTTGATTAGTTTTCATCCAAGCCAGCATATTTTTAACCGTATCCGGAAAAACCAGCATGTCGGGATTAAGAAGCAGAATAAAGTCTCCTTTCGCTTCCTTAATTGCTTGATTATTGGCTTTGGCAAAGCCAAGATTTTCTTGATTGGCAATCAACCTCACTGTCGAAAATTCTTTAGAAACCATTTCCGCGCTGCCGTCTCGGGAGTTATTATCCACCACGAAAACCTCGGCCGACAAGCCATTTAAAGAAGGCAATAAAGCCGATAAATTGGCGCGCAAGCGGTCTTTTACCTTCCAGGAAACAATAATGACGGAAACATCAAGGGACATAAATTAAGATTTTTTTACTTTAATTCTTTTTAATCTGGCGCCACCACCGGCCGTAATCTCCACCAATTTCTTGTTTACCCGAAAAATACCAGCCAAGAAGGCGACAAGTTCGGCGTTAGCCTGCCCTCTTTCCGGGGCCGCCTTCACTTTCAGACGCAAAGTGCCGTCAGCTAAAGGTTCCTGCCATTCTGTCTTATCGGCGCCGGGCGACACTTTTACCGGAAAAGAAATTTTCCCCTTCTCGTTAAGTTTTGCTTGTAAATCGGCAATATCCATAAATTACTGCTTAAACACTAAAGCGTTGGGAATATCGCGGCCAGGGCCGACCATATATTCGCCGTTATAAATAAGAGCCGAAGAGGAACCACCGTCAAGATTGAGAGCATAATCCATGCCCATCGCTTTCATAATCACAGCCAAATCATCGATAGTCGCTTGGTGGGCAATTACTATATATAATTCACCTTTACCCGGATTAACGGGATCATCCTTATAACCCAAAGCGTTGCGCCAATACTTACCGGTCTTTTGCCCTTTATCCAAATCCCAATCAATCAAGACATTCATCTTGTTTTCCACTAAGCGTGGCTGATTGCCCAAAGCCGCCTGCAATTTTACGCCATAGTTCTTTTCAAAATCGTCCACACTTTTAAACTCCCGGGAATCTTTAAAATAATAAAATTTATTATTCGTGTCAAAAGCTATAAGCGGGCCAGTAGTCCAATATTTTAATTGGTCAGCATTGACCATCTCTCCAGACAAGCTGTCATAAACCGGAAAAAAATAATAATTGGGCCGGCCACACCCGGACGAAGAACAAAAATAGCTACCGTTAACGCCGGCAAAACCTTGATTGGCAAAGACATAATCCCCCAGGCTTTGCGCGCGGCAAACTCCATCCGTACAGACTTGGCTATCAGCCGCCAAACTCAAAATCTCTAAATTTGGATTTTTTAAATCAATCCGCAAAACATCTACTTTAAAATCTCCACGCTCCGTAGATACCAGCTTATGTTCGTAGCCGCTGTATTGATTAATGCTTTCCGATAAGCCGGGCTTATGAATTTGCGCCAGATTTTGACGCGTGATTCCCAAACCGAGATTTCTCATTACTTGGAAAGCGTCAGCCGGACGGCCGAGATAATATTTTTTTAAATCCAGCGGATTAATATACCAGGCTTCGCCATTTTTTTCGACCTGCAGAATAATCCGACCGGCCAAACGCTTGGCTAAATCCAAATTGCCTTCAACCGGCATGCCCGCTTGAGCGATTTCCTGAAATTGAGACTCGTTAATACCCAAACCAAGGTTTCTCATCACCTGGAAAGCGTCAGCCGGACGGCCGAGATAATAGCGACGCAAATCCAGCGGATTTATATACCAAGCCTCGCCCTTTTCTTCCACGCTCAAAACAATTCTCCCGGCTAATTTATCAGCTAAAGAAGCTGCTTGCCCTGAATAAAAAGGCAAAAACAAAAATATAAAGATAATAATCAGCAAATATCGCCAATATCTCATAAATAATAACATTTTTACTTAAAAATCAAACAAAATATGCTTTTATTTTAGCCTGTTTTTAAGAAAAAATCAACGCAAAAAAGATTAGTAATATCTTGTCAATATTTAAGAAATCTCTCAACTATACTACAATATAATCAAAGTAAAAACTCATTATTAAAAAATAAAAAATATGAGTGCAGAAGAAAAATATATTCGTCCTTCTTGGGATGAATACTTTATGAAGATAACCGAGATGGTTGGCTCTCGCGGTTCTTGCGACCGCGGCCGCGCCGGCTGTGTCATCACCCGCGACCGCCGGATTGTCGCCACCGGCTATGTCGGCTCTCCCATCGGCCTGCCTCATTGCGATGAAGTCGGACACGAGATGCACACTGTTACTCATGAAGACGGCAGTACCAGTCGCCACTGCATCCGTACCACCCACGCCGAACAAAATGCCATCTGCGAGGCCGCCCGCATGGGCATCTCTATAGAGGGTGGCACTTTATACTGTAAAATGACACCTTGCTATACTTGTGCCAAAATGATTATTAATGCCGGCATTAAAAAAGTAGTCTGTGCTCAAGATTACCACGCCGGTGCGCGCAGTAAAGAAATATTTGAACAAGCGGGTATAGAATTTACATTATTGTCGGAAGAAGTAATCACCTACCAAGACATGAAATAAAAAATATGAAAGTCTATTTAGATTTATTAAAAGACGTAATGGAAAATGGTAAAAACAAAGACGACCGTACTGGTACGGGCACAACCAGTGTTTTCGGCCGGCAAATCCGCTTTGATTTAAACGCGGGTTTTCCCCTTCTGACCACCAAAAAGGTGCATTTAAAATCAATTATCTACGAACTCCTTTGGTTCTTAAAGGGAGACACTAATATTAAATATCTGAATGAACACGGCGTAACCATTTGGGATGAATGGGCGGATGAAAACGGCGATTTGGGACCGATTTACGGTAAGCAGTGGACCGCCTGGGAAGCGCCCAATGGAGATAAAATAAATCAGATTGCCGAAGCGGTGGAAATGATAAAAAACAATCCCAGTTCCAGGAGAATTATTGTTAGCGGCTGGAATGTTGGTGACTTAAGAATGCTTATTTCCGGCAAAAAAACCGCCCCGCCCCCTTGCCACAGCTTATTCCAATTTTATGTCGACGCCGATGACCACCTATCTTGCCAGCTATACCAGCGCAGCGCCGATTTATTTCTGGGGGTACCCTTCAATATCGCTTCTTACGCTCTGTTGACAATGATGATGGCCCAGGTTACCGGCAAAAAACTAGGAGACTTCGTCCACACTTTCGGCGACCTTCATATATATAACAACCATCGTGAACAAGTGGCTGAACAGCTCGGCCGCACGCCCAGACCCTTGCCAACAATGATAATAAATCCCGAAGTCAAAGATATTTTTTCCTTTCAATATGAAGATTTTCAACTGGAAGGATATAATCCTTTGCCAGGAATAAAGGCTCCGATAGCCATTTAAACTTATGATACCGGTTACCCTCATCATGGCCGTTACTGTTGATGGTAAAATCGCCAAAGACAAAAGCCAGTTGGCGAATTGGACCAGCCAGGAAGACAAAAAGCTTTTTGTCGAAGTTTCCCGAGACTTCGGCGTTATTATGATGGGGGAAAATACTTTTAAAACTTTTCCTAAACCATTGCCGGGAAGACTGAATGTCGTTTTCTCGCCAGACGGCGGCGAAAATATTGAGGGTCTACTCAAATGGGTAAAAGGCGAACCGGAAATAATACTAGCGGAACTGGAACAACTTGGCTACACCAAGGCTCTATTGGGCGGCGGCTCTTTTTTAAACACTCTATTTTTGAAGAAAAAGTTGATTAACGAGATTATTTTGACAGTGGAGCCAAAAATATTCGGCCATGGCCTATCATTATTTACAGAAATCTGCGAAACTAATTTAAACTTATTGGATTGCCAAAAACTAAATGAAAATACTTTAATGCTAAAATATAAAGTAATTTATTCTTAGATTTTATGCCTAAACTAGTTCTCGGCTTCGTCGGTAAATTAGCCAGTGGCAAAGCGGTCTGTCAAAAATATATAAGCGAAAAATATAATGCTGGCAGCGCCCGTTTTTCTACAGCTTTACGCGACATCTTAAACCGCCTCTATCTGCCGATTTCCAGGGAAAATATGCAAAATCTTTCGTTTGATCTTCGCAAACGTTTTGGTAGCGATATTTTAGCCCGTGTCATTGCCGAAGATGTCAAAAATGACCCGCATAACATCGTCGTAATTGACGGCGTCAGACGTTTAGCCGATATCAGCCGTTTAACAGAGTTGTCCAACTTCCATCTAATTAGCATCAACGCCTCTCCGGAAATACGCTACGAACGGATGAAATTACGCAATGAAAACGCTGGCGACGCTGACAAGACTTTTGAGGAATTTTTAGAAGACGACCGGCGCGAAGCCGAACTGCAAATTCCAGAAGTAATGGCCGCCGCCAGTTTCAATCTGGATAATAACGGCACTTTGGAAGAATTATATTCCCAGATTGACAAAATACTGGAAGAGATACAAAATTAAACAAGACGCAGCATTAGGAGGAGTGCTGAGGCTTTAACCCAAAGCACTCTTTTATTATCCCAAAAGATAGGAAAAAATTATGTCTAATTATTCAGGAAAATTTATTGTGATTGACGGCACTGACGGCACGGGCAAAACTACCCAGTTGCAAATTTTAGCGAATAGACTTCATCATGAAGGCTATGAAGTAGAGTTAGCCGATTTTCCTCAATATAATACTAAATCAGCCGGCATGGTTGAAGAATACTTATCAGGCAAATATGGTGAAGCTAATGATGTTAACCCCTATGCCGCCTCTCTCTTTTATTCGGTCGACCGTTTTGACGCCAGCTTTAAAATCAGAGAATGGCTAGAACAAGGAAAGGTTGTTATCTGCAACCGCTATATTTCCGCCAGTTTTGCCCACCAAGGAAATAAGATTAAAAATGCCCTGGAAAGAAAATTATTCTATAACTGGTTGAGCGAAATAGAATATAAAGTCTTCAATATACCCAAGCCCGATTTATATTTAATTCTTTACATGGAACCGGAGATCTCTCAAAAACTGGCTCACAACCGCCGACGTGAAGACTGGAAAGGAAAAACAAAAGATATTCATGAAGATAACCTCCAACACCTCCGCCAAGCCGCCCAGACTTATTTAGAAATTGCCCAAGAAATGCCCGATTTCCGCTTAATCAGATGCACGCGCAAGCAAGAAATATTAAAACGAGAAGATATTCATTATCTGATTTGGCTTTATGTAAATAGAATTTTAAACTCCGATCAAACCACCCCAAAAACTCCGGACTTACAAGCACTTAACGATATTTTGATTAATAAAAGCAAACTAACGCCAAATCTGCCGGAATTAATAGACGTACCGCGCCTCAGCATTAGCGCTGCCGCCAGTGTTTTGGGAGAAAGCCCAACCCTCGGTCTGCCTGCTCATTCAGACAAAGATGAGAGTCCCGCTATCGCCGATAAAGGAATTAATCGATTGATGGTTGAACGCTTGCTTCCTGAAGCCAAATTGCCAGAACGGGCTCATCCTTACGACGCCGGCCTTGATCTCTTTGCGGCCGAAGACTGCTCCATCCCTCCTTACGGTCAAGATTTAATCCCCACCGGCATTCGTCTAGCCATACCTGACGGCTACGTTGGTCTAATTTGGGATAAAAGCGGCTTGGCCAGCCAGGGATTTACCACTATGGGTGGCGTTATTGATTCCCGCTACCGCGGAGAGATAAAAGTGATATTTAAAAATCTAAGCGAGGATATCTACCATATTCAAGCCGGACAAAAAATTGCCCAACTCCTAATTCAAAAAATAGAACTGCCGGATGTTCAAGCAGGTAAAATAGAAGACGACAGTCAACGTGGCGGTGGTGGTTTTGGTAGCACCGGTTTATTCTAATAAAGGCCTTAAAGGCCTTTTTTGATAAATAGCCAAGACTTCTTTCCTAAATGCTATTTTTTCGTTAAAATAGAGTTATATGAAATACGACGTTATTATCGGCATGGAAATCCACGCCGAATTAAAAACCAAAAGCAAGATGTTCTGTTCTTGCTCTAATGACAGCGATGGCAAAGCGCCAAATACGACTGTCTGCCCGATTTGTCTAGGTCATCCTGGCACTTTGCCCGTACCAAATAAACAAGCAATAGACTGGACCTTGCTTATAGGCTTAGCTTTAAATTGTCAAATTAACTACCATTCAAAATTCGACCGTAAAAATTATTTTTATCCCGATCTCCCTAAAGGCTACCAAATTTCCCAATATGATCAACCTTTCTGCTATCAAGGCAGACTTGATATCGGTAACAAAGACATCGCTATCACCCGTATCCACCTGGAAGAAGACACCGGCAAATTATTTCACCCCCAAAATAGTAAAGACACTTTAATTGATTTCAACCGCGCCGGTACGCCCTTGGTAGAATTAGTAACCGCGCCGGTAATTAAAAACGCCGAAGAAGCTAAAAACTTCTGTCAGGCCTACCAAAGAGTATTGCGCTTCTTGGAAGTCAGTAACGCTGATATGGAAAAAGGCGAAATGCGCTGCGAAGCCAATGTCAGTTTACAAAAACCTGGTACTTGGGTCTACGAAAATGGCTTGATTGTTGCCACTGGCAAAAAAAAGCTCAACGCTAAGGTGGAAATCAAAAATATTAATTCTTTCCGAGCCGTTGAAAAGGCAATTAATTATGAGATTACCAGACAAAGCGAGATGTTAGATAATAAAGAAGAAATTATTCCCGAAACCAGAGGTTGGGATGAAAAAAAGAATGCGACCGTCGCCCAAAGAAAGAAAGAAACAGCCGCCGATTATCGCTATTTTCCTGAACCGGACATTCCGCCAATTATCATCGATGAAGCCTGGTTGAACCAACTAAAACAAAACTTAGTGGAACTGCCTGATGCCAAACAAAAACGTTTTCAGCGACAATATGGTCTCAAAACTGAAAGCGCTGCCATTATCGCCAACGACAAAGAATTGGCCTCTTTCTTCGAAAACGTTGTTTCAGAAATGGGTGCTTGGATTGAAGCTAATGGTGATGATTTTGAAAGGCAAGATAAAAATGCCGCCCAAATGGTCGCTAACTGGATTAACAGCGAACTGCTTAAAAACCTGAATACCGATAAACGCGCTATCTCCGATTTAAAAATGACAGCTGAAAATTTTGCCGAATTAATGTCATTAATATGGCAAAATAAGATTAATTCCAACGCCGGTCAGAGAATCTTAAAAATCATATATTGGGAAGGCGGCGACCCGAGTGATATTATGACGAAACTTGGCCTCGAACAGTTAGATAGCGAGGAGGAGCTAACAACAGCTATTAAAAAAATAATCAATTCAAATCCACGGCAGGCAGCCGAATACAAGAAAGGTAAAAAGCCACTTATCCAATTTTTCATCGGCAAAGTTATGGCCGAAACTAAAGGTAAGGCTAATCCGGAAAAAGTTAAAGATTTATTAGAGAAAATTCTTAACGAATAGCTAAAAAATTAATAAACTCCTTCCTGACTTTATAAAAAATTAAAGATAATTATCAATTAATACTTCCGCCTCGCTTAATACTTCCGCCTCGCTTTGCCCCCTCAGCCAATGAATCTTTCTTCCCTGTCTTTCCCAGCGCTTAAACCAAGTCTTCTGGCGTTTAGCGAAACGATAGGAAGCGTCGCCTAATTTCTGCACCATCTCGTCATAATCAAGCCGCCCTAAAAGGTAATAGCTGAGAAATTTATATTCTAGACCAAAGGATATTAATCTTTCCCAGCTAACACCGCTATTATGAAGGCGTTCGACTTCGCTAAGCATATCTTCCTTTTCTAAACGATTCTTAATCCTTTTATTAATCCGCTCTCGCAAAATATCGTCGGGAAAGTCTAAACCTAGCACTAAAAAATCATAAGGGGAATCCTGTTTATTGCTTAGGTCGCCATCTTTTTCTACAATTTCCAAATAACGAACCAAGCGACGCGGATTATTCTTATCGCTATTGTTAAGCTTAAGCGCAAATTCCGGCTTCAATTTTTTTAAACGGCCAAACAATTCATCTTTGGTTAAGGCCTCAAGCTCCCGCCGTTTTTCTAAATCGGGACTAATTTTGCTTAAATCATAATTATCGACCAGCGCCTGTAAGTATAGACCGGTGCCGCCGACAATAATCGGCAATTGGCCGCGATTAATAATATCTGATATTGCCTCTAAAGCTAGTTTCTGATATTGAGCGAGGTTAAATTCAGTATTGGGAGAAATAACATCAATTAAATGATAAGGGATATGTTTGCGCCCGACTTTATATTCCGCTAAATCCTTGCCGGTACCGATATCCATACCTTGATAGACCTGGCGACTATCGGCTGATACAATTTCGCCTTGATATTTCCAAGCTAAACGCACACCTAAAGCCGTTTTGCCGACAGCGGTTGGTCCGAGCAAAACCAAAACCTTGGGCTTATTAAGATTGATTGCTTTTGGGGACATATAATAAATTAGGTTATTTTTCTAGGATAAATATGCTTTGTTTTATAGACCTGACGCCGGGATTGCGTTTAGGCCTTTTTTATTTTTTCAAAACCCCTTCCAAACCAAAATCTTGAACCTTTTGAATTTTCACCGACACAAAATTACCAATAATATCTTCCGGCCTTACCTCTGACGGGGCTGTAAAAGAAACTGTTTTGAAACTTGAGGTTTTACCATAATAACCGCCACGCCTATTTTTTCCTTCTACTAAAACTATAACCGTCCGGCGCCAATAAGCGCGGTTAGCCTTCTTTCCACTCTTTCTTAAAATTTCTGTTAATATCTGCTCCCGCCGATGTTTCTCTTCTCGGCTAACATTATCTTTCATATACCAAGAAGCCGTTCCCGGCCGCGGGCTATACTGGGCGATATAAGCCATATCAAACTGCAAATTTTTAAATAATTTAACGGAATTTTGAAACTGTTTCTTTGTTTCTCCGGGAAAACCGACAATCACATCAGTCGTAAGGGCAATCCCTGGTTTTGCTTTTCTAATTTTTTTTATTAAAGAAGAAAAATGAGCGGCCGTATAGTGGCGATTCATCGCTTTTAAAATTTCATCATCACCTGACTGGACAGCCACATGCAAGTGATGGCAAATTTTATCAGAAGAAGCTAAAACTTTAATTAATTCTGGCGATAAATCTTTAGGATGGCTAGAAGAAAAACGCAACCAAAAATTCCCAGGCAAAGCCGCTAATTTGGATAACAATTGAAGAAAATTCGTGCGTCCGCTTCTATAGCTATTAACATTCTGAGCAATTAAAATTATTTCTTTATATCCTCTTTTTAGCAAAGCCTTTGCTTCTTTGATAACATCCGCCGCTGGACGATACACTTCCCGACCGCGGGCATAAGGAACGACGCAATATGAACAAAAATTATTGCAGCCGTTGCCGATGGGTATATAGGCGGTAAAAGTACTCTGATATTTAGGGATGATAGTCAAATATTTTTCTCCGCTTAATTCACGAACGGCATCAGTACTTAGACTTAATTGCCGGTGTGAATCTTTCAGTAAAGCAAAAATATTAGGCAATTCATTAATGGGCATAAATAAATCAACTTTGCCTCGCAGGCGCCGTTTCACATCTTCTCGACGCGCCAAACAACCAGTGATGACTACGGCCGCTTTGGGATTACCCTGACGGATACGATTAACCAGGCCGTAAACTCTATCTTCGGCCGACTGGCGGACGCCACAGGTGGTGAGAACAACCAAATCGACGCCCAACCAAGAAGAGGAGGCAACATAGCCACGCTTCTCCAAAAAAGAAGCAATACGTTCGCTGTCCGCTTTATTCATCTGACAGCCAATAGTGATAAGATGATATTGCATAAATATAATTTAACTACTTACTTTCTACCAAGGGTTCTATCTTATCTAAACGATACAAAGTAAATTGACCGCGATGAACAACCGGATTGATAATAAAGCCAAATTGGGGTAGACGCCGTTCGTTGAGATAGCTTAAATCCTTGTTAGGAAAGGTAAAATTATAGTAATAAATCGGATAAAAGCGCAATATTTTGCCTAAGCTCTTATTAACATCAGCGTCGGTAAGCAAAGAAACAACAACCTTTCTTTGCGGAAACAGCTGCTTGTCGTGATATTGGGTGACAATAATCGCCCGCTCTTCAGTCAACCCGATAATAGCTTGCGCGTTAGTTTTATCAACAAAATAATTGTGATATAAAGTCGCCAAGCCTTCTTCCGAGCCGAAAAAAACAAACTCTAAATTGACAAAAATTAGAAAGCAGGTAATCAGGGCCGATAAGCCGATAGCGAGAAAGCGACGCCAACGACGTTTTAAAGAAAAATCAAATCTCGGCCAGGAGATAGAAGTAATAAATCTAGATACAGAAACAACAAACAAAGACACAAGGGGAATGGCCATAATATACATCGGCAGCCAATAACGCGTATAGGAATTACCGATAGTAAATCTTTTAGGATCAGGATTGTCGTTAAAATGCCAGCTGCCATAATAAAAAACTAAAATTAACGATAAAACTAGCCAAGTAATAAGATATAAGTAAGCACCCCGATTCGGTCGCCGGATTATTCTGTAAATAAAAATTAAAAAACCGGCAAAAGCAAAAGCCGATAACGCGGGAAACATTTTTAACACATAGTAGAAAAACATCTTTAAAGACTGGTAGGGTTGATAGCCGAAATAAAAAACATTATCAATTAATGTTGCCGCCGCTAAACGGTAATGGCTGAAATCTCCGCGCACGCTGGATTGTAAAAATTGTCCGCCCACTTGAGAAATTTCCGTTAAAGAACGGTTCATTTCTCCATAGCCTCCAAAAAAAGGAGAAGCATACAAAATCTGATTCCAATAGAATATCGGGAGCAAGGCTAAAACTAAGCCACCAAGCATTAAAACTAATCTCGTTAACCCTAAACGACGGGCATAAAAAAGCCAAGCAATAAAAAGCACCGGCCCCAGCCATAGTAATTCCGAAGAACGGGTGCCAATCGCGCCGCCGAACATTAGGCCGGTTAAAAAAGAAAAAATATAAGTTAAACAATCTTGAGCCGACAAGTGCCATGTCCAAAATTTACGCTTATCACTTGTCCGCGACGGCAGGCTCAATAATAAAAAATAAGCGCCAGCCAACAAAAAAACCAGAAACAAGACATTATGAAACATGCTTCGCGCCGAATAAAAAAAATAGACAGGAAATGAAGCCAGTAAAAAAGCGGAAATCAAAGCCACCTGCCGACCGAACAGTCTGCGCACAAAAGCATAGAAAAAAATAATACCAAAAGCGGCAAAAAGTGGGGTTAAAAAAGGAATTATCGCCGTACCCAACCAAGAGGCTATCTGGCCATAAATTAAAATTATACCCAAAAAACTGACGGGCTTAAGCCAGCCGTTATCACTCCTGATACTCCGAGGATGGACAATTTCCTCAGCGATTAAATTAGCCGGCTCAAAGACGGCGATACTGCCGGTCTCGGCATAGTGCTTGGCAAAAAAATAATTGGCAGTTTCATCGGGCGATAAAAATTTTACATAATCAGAACTTTGTGTTGCATAATTAAACCAAGCGGTCGCCACCAAAAAGACGAATGCCAATAAAAATACTAAAAAATAATCAAAATTATTCTTAAATAAGCGAAATTTAATCATAAAAATAAGGCATAATCTCCTCTTTTTAATAGTAGCCAAAATTGCTTGAATAAGCAAGAATCTGCTATGATATATTATATGCTAAAATTTAAATTTTCCCTTACTTTTGATAGTCTTTGGCTCTGGTTAATGCTGTTTACCAGTAGCGTCGCTTTAGTTTATTTTCTCCATGCTTTAGATATTATCGGCCTGATTGCCGCCTTTTTGATTGCCACTATTATTTATGCGGTCTGGAAGAAACAAATTAAAGAGCAAATATCAACTAAAGTCTCCATTAAAAATTCAAAGTATTTTTGGTTCTTCTCTTTAATGACGCTTACCATGATTATAATCATGGTAATTATGGCCGCCGGGAACGCGACTGATAAAGCGATAATTTCTCCCTGGACGGTCATCAATCCTTGGTTTTTTGTTGTCCTCTTTGCCGCTAATCTATCTCTAATTGGCGCTTTAAGCCAAACAGCCAAAAGTTTGTTCAAAAATATTCTGCTGGGACTATATTATCTGGAAATTTTTTCTGTGGCCGCCATCGTCTATCGCCTCGGCTACGGCTTCGATCCCTTTATTCATCAAGCGGCAATGGCTGAAATAAATCGTATCGGCTTTATTTTACCGAAGACGCCCTACTATATCGGACAATATGGCTTGATTATCGCCCTTTATAAAATCAGCGGCCTCAGTTTAGCTCTTATCAACCAATATTTCCTGCCGCTTGTAAGCGCTTTATCCCTACCCTGGATTTTAGGCCAGCTCCGGCAAAAATCTTCCCGACCGGAAGCTTGGTTGGCCATAATATTGTTGACTCTCCTCGGCTTTTCCCCTTTTATTCTGAGCACACCGCAAAACTTCAGCTATCTGTTGTTATTGGCCACAATTATTTTCATTTACCGACAAAAAAACGAAGCCTTGATAATCAGCACCGCCTTGGCCACTTTGGCCGTTCATCCTTTGGCCGGCATCCCCGCCATTTTAGCCGCCGGCTGGTTCATTATCCAAAAACGCTGGCCACGGCTGAAAATAAGTCGTTTTTTTAAAAATCCAATAATAATCTTTGGAGTCGCTCTGCTGGCTTTCTGTTTTTCCCTCTGGGCAGTTGCCGGCTTCGGTTCTTTATCATGGCAAAATTTTAATCTCAGCCTCTTAAATCCTGTCTTTAAAAACAGTGAAAATTATTGGCTTAACCTCGGCTATTTTTTCATCAATAATTATTTCTGGCTAATCTTGGGAATGGTGGTAATTATAATTTTTAAACGCCGACAAATTTGGCCAGAAGAACAACTGAAAACGGAAAATAATATCCGCCTCCTGAGTTCTGCCTCCTTAGCCGCTATTACCGCCTATTTAATCAGCCGCGGTTTTACCTTCAATAATTTAATCGCCTACGAACAAGAAAATTATGCATCGCGATTACCCATTATTGCCCTCATTATCGCTCTGCCTCTTTTTTATGAATTGTTTAGATACTTAAGCCAACAAGCTTTAAAAATGGAAAAAAGCTTTAAAATAATAGCTGCTATCGGCTTAGCCTTAATGATGACCGTGTCCGTTTATGCTTCCTATCCTCGCTTCGATAACTATTATAATTCCCGCGGCTATTCAACCAGCGCCGCCGATATTAAATCTGTGCAAAGAGCGGAAGAACGAGCTCAGGGAGAAAAATATATTGCCCTAGCCAATCAGCAAGTAAGCGCCGCCGCTCTGCATGAATTCGGTTTCCATCATCGCTATATAAAAAAAGAAGGACAAGAAATATATTTCTATCCCATCCCTACCGGCGGTCCTTTATACCAATATTATTTAAATATGGTATATAAAAAAGCTAACCGCCAAAATATGTTGGCGGCCATGGATTTTGCTGATGTTAATAGAGCTTACCTGATTATCAATAAATACTGGTGGGCGAGCGACAAAATTATCGCCGAAGCTAAAATGAGCGCCGACTACTGGGAAAAAATCGAACAAGGAGAAAATTATCTGTTCGAGTATCGCCGATAAAAAGTCCAGGTTAAAAAATTAGGGATATAAAATATTTAAATATTAAGCAAATTTACAGCATAAATTCTTTAATATAAAACCGCCAAATGGCGGTTTTTTAGATAAATATTAATATTAATTATTTACTCTCCTGATGATTAAATACCGGACCGACAGAAAATACAATCTTATCACTCACAGGATGAGCAATGATAAGGAGGCGAGGAGAGCCTAAGCTTTCCTTAATATTAGCGCCTAAAGAATTATTACGCCAAGATAAGGTTTTTTCGGCCGGTTCTTCAACCAAATAAGCACGAACAAAATCACGAATAAATCGATTATCATCAGCATTTAAATCTTCTCCCACCGCTTGTTTGGCGATAATAGCTCTAAGCCCGGCTAGTTGGCGGCCGGCTTCACGGATATTATTGGTGGCCAAACTAGACTTTTCATCCAAACCGATTGCTTCGAACATGCCTAAAATCATCTGATTATGAGCTAAAAGACGATCAAGATAATCAATATTAGGCTCAACCCAATTATATTCGGAAAAACTGACAGTTGCTCCTAAATTTGAATTATTTGTACTCTGGCTACGCAGACTGATTTTATCAAGAGGCAATTGCATATCCGTCCAAGAACCTAAAACTGAATTAGCCATATGAGCGCGCCAATCTTTTGAGCGCAGATATGCGGGCAGACGGGTGTCAGAAATATTTAAATAATAACGATTGGCCAGTAATGAAGACCAATAATTATTAAGATTTTCGTTCATGCCACCCTCGACTAAGGGGCGTAAATTTTCTAAAGCTTCCTTATAATTAGCATAATTTCCATTTTCTAAAAATAGCGGTCCGTTCCAAGCTGGATACAATAAACTCAATATGTCCTGACTGGAACCCTGACAACGCTGATATTTTTTT
Source organism: Parcubacteria group bacterium ADurb.Bin115 (assembly GCA_002070735.1). GTDB lineage: Bacteria > Patescibacteriota > Patescibacteriia > Patescibacteriales > UBA12465. Next base: position 30,783 of record MWDX01000014.1, on the reverse strand, counting down.
TGAACCAAACAAGCAGTAACATTATTAGCCACTGGCTTTTCTCCGCCCTGATAAACGCCAACTTCGGGATATCTTAAGTGTCCAAAAATAAAATCATTTGGCCAATAAAAATCTGCCAAAAACTGCAAGCCAGCAATTTTATAACCGGCCATAGTCTTCAAACTTAAGCCCCCCTGCATTGGCACCACTTCCCTCTGAAGGAGATTTTGGCGCAATTTTTCCATATTTGCCTCTGCTTCTGGATTATCTTCCGCAAACAGACGGGTAACATCAAAATCATCGCCGAAACTATTTTTCAGGCCATCACGATAATGTACATAATTCCAACCATCCCTTAAACCCTTGAAAAAAGAAATAATTTTATAAATACGCGCCCATTCGCTCTTCAACTCTTGATTATTGGCGAAATCGCTAGCAATTAAAGAAGCGGCGGTAAAATTAATTCGCCAATCATCTTTATCCAGTAAACACTCGGGGCAAGACTCGTCCCGATAATTAAGAGGAAACACGGAATTAAGCCAGACCGCTGTCAGGTAGAAATTTTGTAAACGGGCATTATTCTTATATTCCTGCGGTATTATGAATGATTTATAATCACGATCATATAATAGAACGGGAGATTTCTGCTGTTCTTTAGCGGCGCGAATCAGCTCCAGTTCTTTAGTAACATCATCACTTAAATAAGCCGGTAAAGTAAAGGAAAATTTTTGCTGATCCCGACCGCTGAATTTTCCGGAGTTAAGATTATTGGCAGAGTCAACCTGATCCAAACGCGGCTTTAATAATTCTAAAGACACGGCAAAAAAAGCCGCCTCTAAGCGCTCCCCTTCCAGAACACGGTCATTGATATTGCCAGAAACTTGTAAATGATTTTCATAACGAATACGCGCGCCTTCGTATAAAGTACGGTTAATATTCCAGAGACTTTCATAAAAAACACCTTCTTCAATTTCTTTAAAAGACATTTTCAAAATACTTTGATAATAATAGGAGATGAAATCGGCGCTGATAAATAAGGGTATCTGCTTATCATCAAGCAAAGCGCCTAAGGCGTAGAAATCATTAGCTTCTTTGGGCCAAGGATTGTCTAAAATAGCAAAGCCGTTCTTATTCAAAGATTCCAAACTGGAATCTAAATTTAACTTACGCGAAACATCATAATAATTAGATACGTCTAATTTCACGTTTATCGGGACGGCATATTCAGGAAATTTAAAATCATCAATGATATTATCGGGCTCATGATAAAAATAAGAAAAATATAAATATTCAACAGCATTAGGCTCTTCGGCCGTATTAGAGCCTTCTTTTTGTCCATCGATTCCTTCCAAATGAAAATCATTGAGCCGAGCCGGGGCTGAAGATGAGGCTTGACTATCATCCCCGGATGGCTGCGAAGATGATTTAAGACGCTGAGAAAGCCACCAAATACCTGCCCCTAAAGCGGCAATAATAATAATTGCCAAAATCAAGATTAATATCTTCTTCTTAGCTCCAGATTTATCTTCCCCCGCGCCCTGATTAGCCGCTTCAATAAAATTGTTGGCGCCACTGGAAGGTATTTTGACTTCCTCAAACATAAAATTAAGGCAAATATTTACTCTTATTGCGTAAATGTTCGCTATAGGTAGTAGAATAAATAATATCTTTACTGCCGGCGGGAGTTAAAAAATAATTATAATTGGTGCTTAATGGATAAATAGCGGCCTCAATCGCTAAAATACCGGGATTACTAATTGGTCCCGGCGGTAAACCCCTATATTTATAAGTATTATAGAGAGATTCTGTCTGGATATCAGCGGATGAATACTGAGATTTATTAACCCCTAAGACATAGGCGAGAGTGGCGCATGATTGCAAAGCCTGGCCATATTTTATCCTGTTCCAAAAAATTCCTGAAATAATTCTAGCATCACGATTATCACCACTTTTATAATTTATCGGCGCCTCTTTTTCCAACAAAGAAGCCATGGTGACAATTTCATAAATGGTTTTACCCTGCTTTTTAATATCGGCACGCATCTTTGGTGTCAATTGATTGTCAAAATTCTGAAGCATCTTAACAACCAATTCTCGCGGAGAAGAGGTGGCATAGATACGGTAAGTATCAGGGTAAAGATAACCCTCAAGACCGCGATTTTTTGGCTTATCCGACAAAAAAGAAAAGTCATCAGAAAAATCTTCAAGCGGCGGCAAATCTTTTTCTTTGTTGTAATCTATCTGCGGAAAGCCGACAAACTCCAAAAATTCTTCACTTTGCCATATCCCTTGACTTTCAAAGTATTGCCCCATGTCGCGGCTGGTCCAACCTTCAATTAAACGAACAGTTTTTTCTGGTCGTGGTTCTATTTTTTTATCTTCAGAAGAACTAAAAATATTATCCAAGCGCGCCAGCAAACCGTTAACAGGGCCTAGAGAAGACAACAAGCTCCGACTAAAAACCAAGCTAAGGACAATAGTCGTTACCAATAAACTTAAGACTAATAATATAAAATAGCGAACAATTTGACGCATAGCTTATAGATTAACTTTTAATTTTGGCTTTCTTGGCCGCCGCTTTCGCAATCAAAACAGAACTGGCCCGTATTTTTTTACCCAAGCCGTCAACCATTTTTATCTTATATTTTTGGCAAATCGGATATTCCGGAACATCGCCGAGGCTGTGACGATCGCCACCATTAGCAAAAATATCCGGCTTCAATTTAGCTAGAGATTTACAAACCGTTTTATCACGGTCAATCGACACAAACACTTCATCCACGTCACGCAAAGCAGAAATAATTTTTACTCTATCTTTTAAACTCATAAAAGGAACACTCCCTTTAAGTTTCACCTGAAAATCATTATTGATTATCGCCACCAATTTATCGCCTAATTTTTTTGCCCGCGCAATCATTTCTAAGTGCCCGACATGTAAAGGATTGAAATAACCAGAAACAGCGACTACTATCGGCTTTTTAGGAATATTAGTAGTTTTTTTATGACTATACATATAAACAAAGATTACTTTTATGATAATATTATAGCAATAAAACCCAAAAATTCAAAACAGTTGATAATTAATAACCTCCCCCCTTTTAAAAAAGAGGCGCAATGAGCGCCTCTTTATCTTCAATACTAATATTAATAATTACATCATGTCCATGTCCATGCCAGACATACCGCCACCATGATTGTGGCTATTGTGCGCTTCCGGTTTATCTGTAATAACGGCTTCCGTGGTTAAAAACATCATAGCGGCCGAAGCGGCATTTTCTAAAGCGGAACGAACCACTTTAGTCGGGTCAACGATACCAGCGGAAATCATCTCGACAAACTCGCCAGTGGCGGCATTATAGCCGCGGACCTCTTTAGATTTTTTATTCTCTGCAATAATCCTTTGTAAAACCAAAGAACCGTCCACTCCAGCATTATTGGCAATCTGCTTAATGGGTTCCAAAACCGATTGATTAATTATTTTTTCACCGGCGGGCAAAGAACCACCATCTTTCATTTCCTTTTCAAAGCCGGCAAAATCCAAACCATAACAAGCAACCGCCAAAGCTAAGCCGCCGCCAGGGACAACTCCTTCTTCAACCGCCGCTTTAGTAGCGTTTAAAGCGTCTTCGATGCGGTATTTCTTTTCCTTCATCTCTGTTTCCGTCGCAGCCCCAACCTTAATAACGGCCACGCCACCGGAAAGCTTAGCTAGTCTCTCCTGCAATTTTTCTTTATCAAAATCAGAATCACTTAATTCTTTTTCTTTCTTTATTTGAGCGATTCTATCCTCAATCGCTTTTTTGTCGCCAGCACCGTCAATAATAGTGGTATTATCTTTAGAGGCCACCACGCGACGGGCGCGGCCCAAATCTTCAATTTCCGCCTTATCTAATTTCAAGCCTACTTCTTCAGAAATTAAGCGCGCACCGGTTAAAACGGCAATATCCTCCAACATCGCTTTGCGGCGATCGCCGAAACCAGGAGCTTTAATGCCTAAAACATTGAAAGTGCCTCTGAGCTTATTAACCACAAAAGTAGCCAAAGCTTCACCTTCAATTTCTTCGGCAATAATCACTAAATCTTTTTTACCAGATTGAGCAATCTTTTCCAATAAAGGCAAGATTTCCTGCAAAGAAGCGATTTTTTTGTCAGTCACCAGAATATAAGGATCACTCATTTCTGCTTTCATTGTTTCCTGGTTGCTAATCATATAAGGAGAAACGTAACCTTTATCAAACTGCATACCCTCGACCACCTCTTTTTCAATGCCAAAAGACTGGCCTTCTTCAACGGTAATAACGCCTTCTTTACCAACGCTATCCATCGCTTCGGCAATAATTTTGCCGATTTCTTCATCATTAGCGGAAATAGCGCCGACTTGGGCAATTTCTTCCTTAGTGCTAATACTCTTGCTCATCTGTTTTAAAGCAGACACAATCTGAGCAACTCTAACCTCAATGCCTTTACGAATTTCGATTGGGTTGACTCCAGCCGCCACCAATTTCAAACCATTAGTAATAATAGCCTGAGCTAAAACGGTAGCGGTGGTGGTGCCATCGCCAGCGGCATCGCTAGTTTTAGCTGAAGCCTCCTTCACGATGCTAGCGCCGATATTTTCAAACTTATCTTCAAGCTCAATTTCTTTAGCCACAGTGACGCCGTCTTTAGTAACAATCGGGGAGCCATAGCTGCGGTCGATGACTACATTGCGTCCTTTTGGACCAAGGGTAATTTTAACGGCATTAGCTAACTGATCCGCCCCTCTTTTTAAAGCTAAGCGCGCCTTTTCGTCAAAAATTATTTGTTTAGCCATATATTTATAATAATTAATTATTTAGAGTTTATTCAATAATAGCGACGACATCATCTTCGCTTAAAATCAAATAATCTTCCCCATCAATCTTAATTTCATCAGGAGAATATTTTTTAAATACGACTTGGTTGCCGACCTTAAGACTCATTGGTGATAATTGACCGTTATCCCTAATCTTTCCCGGTCCGACCGCAATCACTTCGCCTTTTTCCGGACGCTCCTTATCAGCCGTATCGGGGAGGACAATTCCTGATTTGGTAACCTCTTCCTGAACGGCCGGCTTCACAATGACGTGATTAGATAATGGTTTTAATGTCATAACACAGGGAGCTAAAATAATCCATAAAACAAATCATGTAAAATGTTTTAAAGGAAAATTTTAGCTGATATTAATAAATAATATTAAACATATTTATTAGCACTCATTAGCATTGAGTGCTAAGTCTAAACCTATTTTATAGTTTTTGCCAAAGCCTGTCAAGTCTAAATGAAAGAAATCCGGCAACTAGCGATAAATGAAAAAATATATTAAACTAAAACTATACTAAACCTCTATGAACATCCTTCATTCTCTCATACTTGGCATTATTGAAGGTATAACTGAATTTTTGCCAATATCTTCAACCGCCCACCTGATAATTACCGCCAAAGCGCTTAAAATACCTAGCAGTGATTTTTTGGACAGTTTTCTTATTTCTATCCAGCTGGGAGCGATTCTTTCGGTGGCTGTTCTTTATGCTCAAACAATCATTCGGCAACCTCGCTTAATTCTAAAAATCACCGCCGCCTTCATCCCCACTGCAATTATTGGTTTAGCTTCATACAAACTGGCAAAAACCTATTTATTTGAAAGTTTACCTTTAATCGCTGGCGCTTTATTAGTTGGGGGCATAATACTTATCGTTTTGGAAAAATATTTTGCTCAGCACCAGCGACAGAACGATGAACAAAGCTTGGCACGAATAAGTTACCGCCAAGCAGCGTATATTGGCATCTTTCAATCTCTAGCGATTGTGCCAGGAGTTTCCCGATCAGCCGCCACTATTATGGGCGGCTTAGCCTTGGGCGTGTCTCGAAAAAATATTGTTGAGTTTTCCTTCTTGCTTGCTTTGCCAACAATGGCGGCGGCTACGGCTTTAGATTTATATAAAACCCCGCCATTATTACAAGGGAATGAAGCCATAATCTGGCTAATTGGGTTAGCAGTTTCTTTTATTACTGCTATTTTGGGAATAAAATTTTTCTTAAAATTTATCCAAAAGAATAACTTTCAAGTTTTTGGCTGGTACCGAATTATTTTGGGCATAATTATTTTCGCTTGGATATTGTTATAGGCAAAACGCTTTACTATAATTAAAAAATGATGAATAATATGCTCGCAAAACTAAATAACTCTTTCTTTTTTGACTTTTACTTTACCGGTTTTAGTCGGCCAATTTTACCTATCATCAATTAATCGATGATTTAATTAAGATATCACAAAACCGGCCAGAAACAGGCCGGTTTTTTATTAGTAACTATTTAATATTTTTGAGCTTACGCCATTTATGCAAAGCCCGCTCACGAGCAACTTCTATTTCCAGTTTGGCGGCCACGGCGGACAAATCATAGTTATCTTGACTCATGGCTTCTTCTTTAGAAACTTCCGCTCGACGGCGAGCCTCAGCGATAATATTTTCATCAAGTTCTTGGGCTCTCTCCGCCGTATCGGCCAAAATAACAATCTTATCGCGCAATACCTCAATAAAACCCCCAGACACGGAAATAATTTCGGTCTCCTGATCAACCGTTTTAATTTCCAAAACTCCAGGCTTCAAAATTGAAACTAAAGGAATATGATCCGGTAAAACCGTAATCTCGCCAGACTGAGTAGGAACAGTCACCTGAAAAACCTCCTGTTTAAAAACAGTACGTTCCGGAGTAACAATTTCAAATTTTATTATCTTTCTATCGGCCATAATAATTAAGCATTAGCCGCCGCCACTTCCTCAATACCGCCTTTCATATAAAAATCATCTTCCGAGCGATCATCATGTAAACCCTCAAGGATTTCTTTAAAACCCTTAACAGTTTCGCTCAACTTGACGTATTTACCCGGACGACCGGTAAATGCTTCGGCGACAGTGAAAGGCTGGGATAAAAATCTTTGAATCTTGCGCGCTCTAGCCACCAACAATTTGTCTTCGGCTGATAATTCTTCCATGCCTAAAATTGCGATAATATCTTGTAAATCCTTATATCTTTGCAAAATCTTCTGAACGCCTCGGGCAACTTCATAGTGATCCTGTCCAATTACTTTAGGATCAAGAATGATAGAAGATGAATCTAAAGGGTCAACCGCCGGATAAATACCGAGTTCGGATAAAGAACGGGACAAAACCACGGTTGAATCAAGATGACCGAAAGTGGTAGCCGGAGCAGGATCAGTCAAATCATCGGCCGGCACGTAAACCGCCTGGATAGAAGTAATGGAACCATCCTTTGTCGAAGTAATACGTTCTTGTAATTCACCCATCTCCGTGGATAAAGTCGGCTGATAACCAACCGCCGAAGGCATACGCCCTAAAAGAGCAGAAACTTCGGAACCGGCCTGAGTAAAACGGAAAATATTATCCACAAAAAACAAAACGTCTTGATGTTTTTCATCACGAAAATATTCAGCGATAGATAAACCAGATAAAGCGACGCGCGCGCGCGCTCCCGGAGGTTCATTCATCTGGCCGAAAACCATAGACACTTTATCAAGCACACCGCTATCTTTCATTTCATGATATAAATCATTACCTTCGCGTGTACGCTCGCCAACGCCGGCAAAAACTGAATAGCCTCCGTGTTCGCTGGCAATATTATGAATAAGTTCCAAAATAACAACCGTTTTGCCGACACCGGCACCGCCGAACAAACCGACTTTACCACCTTTAACAATAGGGCAAATAAGATCAATGACTTTAATACCAGTCTCTAAAATTTCCACATTACTAGACTGCTCTGTAAATTTAGGAGCAGGTCTATGAATACTATATTTCTTTTCTGTTTTTGGAGTTTCACCACCATCAACCGCTTCTCCTAAAACATTAAAGATACGCCCCAGAGTTTCCTGACCAACAGGAACGCTGATAGGCATACCAGTATCAAGCACCTCCGCGCCTCGCTTCAAGCCGTCAGTCGAACCCATGGCTACCGTTCTCACAATATTTGAGCCAAGATGCTGTTCAACCTCCAAAATTAGCTTCTTGCCATTTAAATCAACCTCCAAGGCATTGTAAATAGCGGGGAGGGCCTTATCAAAATAAACATCGACAACCACGCCTATAACCTGCTTCACGCTACCTAAATTATTGTTTTTTTCAGTCATAAATTTATAAATTCAAAATTCAAAATTAAAATTTAATTAAGCAGAGCGTTAGCGCCAGCACTGATTTCCGCAATTTCAGCAGTGATACCCGCCTGGCGGGCTTTATTATAAAACAAAGTCAGTTCGTTTAACATCTCCCCGGCCGCTTCAGTCGCTTGATGCATAGCGCTCATTCTAGCACTATGCTCAGAAGCATTAGCCTCCAATAAGGCTTGAAAAACCTGGACTTCAAGCAGGCGCGGAATAATATTATCTAAAACCTCGGAAGGACTGGGTTCAAAAATATAGTCAAAACCAGCCTGGGGAGTTAAATGTTTATCCGCCTTATCGGACAGCATTTCCTTGTTTACACTCACTTTAGGATCGCCAATAACACCTAAATATTCATTTTCAGTATTAATGTTAATAGGCAATAATTGCTTGATGCGGGGCACTTGCTTAACCGGGCTAACAAAATCTGTATAGGCTAAAAAAACTTTATCATACCGACCACCAAGAAAATCCTTAATCACTAAATTTACTATCGGCACCACTTCCTTAGAGTCTTCTAAAATATCACTTTTAGGAAATTCAGCTGTTACTGTCTGATTTTGCGCATAAACGGCCGCGCCTTTCTTGCCTACTAGAATAAAATCTAATGGCACTTCAGGATGACGCTTAATGGAACCTTTAACTTTATTAATAATAGCCGCATTATATCCACCACACAGGCCGCGATTAGACGTTATTAAAATAACCGCCGCCTTTTTGGTTTCCGGCCTAAGTGTCAACAAAGGATGTTTTTCTCCGTTTTGACCATTAGTGGCAGACAAATGCAAAACAGTTTCCCAACTTAAATTAGCATAGGTTCTGGTTTTTAAAACCGCCTCGACCGCTCTTCTCATTTTAGCGGTCGCCACCATTTCCATCGCTTTAGTAAGCTTGCGAGTATTACTAATGGATTTAATTCGTCTTGATATTTCTTTAGTTTTCGCCATAAAGCCAAATGATTACCCGCGCCTTAGCTTAATAGATAATCGAGGGTTTCCTTGTAATCACCTAAAAGTTGCTTAATTTTTTCTTCAGTTTCAACATCAAGCTCCTTCTTTTCTAAAATTGCCTTAGAGACCTCGTTGTTTGCCTCTAAATATTTGTATAAACCGGATTCAAAATCACGTACTTTTTCTACCGGCACCTTGTCTATATAACCATTAATCAAGGCATAATATATAACCACCTGCTTATCAATGGACAAAGGCTGATACTGATCCTGCTTGAATATTTCATACAAACGCTTACCTCTTTCCAGTTTTCGGTTGGTATCTTCATCTAAATCAGAGCCAAATTGAGCAAAAGCGGCCAATTCGCGGAACTGGGCAGCCTCAAGGCGCATCTTGCCAGCCACTTTTTTCATAGCCTTAATCTGAGCGGAAGAACCGACACGAGAAACAGACAAGCCAGCATTAATAGCCGGACGATTACCTTTATAGAACATATCCGGCTCTAAGAAAATCTGTCCATCGGTGATAGAAATAACATTGGTGGGAATATAAGCAGAAATATCGCCGGCCTGGGTTTCAATAATTGGCAAAGCGGTAATGGAACCGCCACCAAAATCCTTATTTAATTTACAAGCTCTTTCCAAAAGACGGGAATGGAGATAAAAAACATCACCAGGGAAAGCTTCGCGCCCCGGTGGCCGGCGCAATAAAAGTGAAATTTCGCGATAAGAAACAGCGTGTTTGGATAAATCATCATAAACTATCAAAACATCTTCTCCTTTATCTAAAAAATATTCGGCCATAGCCGTGCCGGCATAAGGAGCAAGGTAAAGTAAAGAAGCGGGGCTAGAAGCTCCAGCTAAAACTATGGTGGTATATTCCATTGCCCCTGAAGCCTCTAATTTACGAACAATTTCTGCAACTTTAGACTCTTTTTGCCCAATAGCTACATAAATACACTTCATGTTTTGTCCTTTCTGGTTGATAATAGTGTCGATAGCGATAGCGGTCTTACCAATCTGACGATCACCAATAATAAGTTCGCGCTGTCCACGACCAATAGGAATCATCGCATCAATAGCCTTTATACCTGTTTGAACCGGCTGATTAACGGGGGCGCGGGTAATCACCCCGGGAGCAATCTTTTCAACAGGATAAAACTCTTTAGTAGCCAAAACGCCTTTGCCGTCAATAGCTTCCCCCAAGGGATTAACAACCCTGCCCACCAATACCTCACCAACTGGCACGCTTAAAATACGCTTGGTGCAGACGACTTCGTCCCCCTCCTTAATCCCGGAAAAATCACCCATAATAATAGCGCCGACTAAATTTTCTTCTAAATTTAAAGCAAGACCGGCAATTTCACCCTGACTGGACTTAAAAATTAAAATTTCGCTCATCATTGCCTCAGTTAAACCAGAAACAAGAGCGATACCGTCGGAAATCTTCAAAACTCGGCCCACACTGCTCTCTTCAAGGCTGACCTGAAAATCAGCAATTTGCCGCTTTATCTGCTCGACGATAAAATCTTTAGTGCTAGACATAATATTAATTAATTAAAAGCTGTTTCTTAAATTTTAATAAATTATTTTTAAAGCTGCCATCAATTACTAGACCATTATAACGGAGAATGAAACCACCAATAAGATCTTTATCTATTTTTTCGGATAACTCTATATCTGTTTTACCTAACTTTGACTTAATATAAGCGCTTATCTTAGATTTAATTTGATTGTCCAGCGGCCGAGAACTTAATAGTTCCGCTCTGGTCAATCCGTCAGAACTGTCATACAGAGATTCTAATTCATTAATAATAGCCTTAGCCTTATCAAAATCTTGACGGCGATAAAGAAATTTTACAAAATTTGCAATTAAACTCTTAGCTTCATTCTCGGTTTTACCCTCTAATAGCTCAAAGAGACTACGAGCGTATTGTTTGGCATTCACTTTCATAAAATTAAATTAAATCTTTGACAAGGCGGTCAATCGCTTCTTTATCGCGCTTATCATCAACATTCTCGTGTAAAAAACTTTTTAAACCCAATAAAATTAAGTTCGATAACTCGCCTTTAAGTTCCGCTAAAACAGACTTTTTTTCGGCTTCAATTTTTTCTCTTTCCTTCTCCATCATAATACCGATATCTTCTTGGGCTTTTCTAACGATTTCTTGCTGGCGTAACTCCGCCTGATGTTGAGCTTTTTCCAATAATTGCGCCGCTTCTTGGCGAGCGGCAATCATCACCTGACGACTATTCTCTTCAGCTTGTTTTAATTTTTCGGCCGCTGTTTCCGCATCATTCAAGCCTTGTTCTATCTTAGAGCGTCTTTCTTCCAAAATATTTAAAACCGGCTTATAGGCATAACGCCATAAGATGAACACTAAAAGAGCAAAATTAAATAATTGTGCTAAAAGAATGCGGCCATCGATGCCGAGAGCTTTGATTAAACCCATATAAAAATTTTAAATTAAAACACAAAGCAATCCGCCGCAAAAAGAGGCGGACAGGCTCTGCTTTTTAAGCAAAAAGGATAATTAAAGCAATCACTAAGGAGTAAATACCGGTGGATTCGGTAATCGCCATCGCCACAAACATTAAAGGGGCGATTTTACCATTAGCTTCCGGATTACGACCGATTGCCTCTAAGGCCTTTGAGGCGGCGATACCCTCACCAATAGCTGGGCCGATAGCGCCTAAACCCATAGCGAGGCCAGCGCCGATATACTTTGCTGCTTCCATGTCCATAAATTTGAAATTAATTATTAAGAATTATTTAATGGTTTATAATAAATATTAAAGCTACCTTTTAAGCCTCCGCTTCTGACGGCTGAATCGCCATAGAAATAAACACCAAGGTCAAAACTGAAAAAACGAAAGGCTGAACGACTGCCGTCAATAAGCTTAATAAAGTGAAAGGTAAGGGTAAAAAGAAAGGGAACAAAAACAGCATAACCGCCCCCAACACTTCACCAGCAAAAATATTACCAAATAAACGGAAAGATAAAGACATTACCTTCGCCAGTTCGCTCACTAAGTCCATCAAACCTAAAAAGAAATTCAAAGGATTGGTAAAATTAAAAAATTTACCAACATAGCGCAGTGGACCCATAGAAGCAATAGCAACAATCTGAGTAACAATCACTGACACCATTGTCATAACAAAAACGAGGCCGTAATCAGAAATAATCGCTCTAAAAAGTGGGACGACGCCACCGGCGGTTTTAATGGTAACGGCCGCCTGGCCGGGAATAAAGGTCAAAAGGTTACAGAAAAAAATGAAAAAAAACATGGTAAAAACCAAGGGGAAGACGCGCAAAGCTCTCTTTTTGTCGCCTATCATCGATTCAACAAAATCAAAAGCCCCGCCAACCAACATCTCAATAATATTTTGGAAGTGACCAGGACGCATTTTCAAACTTCGGCGTAAAAATAAAGAGCCGACTATTAGAAAAGCAAATATTAGCCATGACCAAAAAAAAGTGTTAGAAATTGGAATGGAAGCAATGTGAAATAAAGTCTCCGGAGCTAAAGAAATGTCCAACTGCATAATTATTCGTTCTTGACGACTGAATTCCCCTTTTTATCATCATCCATAGAAATACGAGGAGGAAAATTTTTTGCCATCATCCGATTGATTTTAGTAACTTTTTTAAATAAAAGGACATTGGTGATTAAAAAAGAAATAAAAACAGCAATTAAAGTCACCAATGGCTTGGTTTCTAAATACTGATCTATAAAGTAAGCGGGTAAACCTAGCAACAATAAGGGACCGAGAATAGAAGAAAGGCTATAAGCGGCGCTAGACATTATTAATTGCCTTAAAGAATGTTTATCCATAGGCTTAAATTAGATAAATTTTTAGAAAACCACTTGTTATATACACCCGATTAGCGAAAAAGTCAAGACTGGCAAAAATCAAAATTTAAATGCCGTCTGACTACCAACTAAAGCTCAAATGCGAAAAAATTGTCTAGCTGTTTCCGTCGTCGCGGCGGCAATCTTCTCTACACTGGAATTACGTATTTCTGCCACCCTTCCCGCTACATATTGCACCAATAGAGGCTCATTACGGCGGCCGCGATAAGGCTCAGGCGTCATATAAGGAGAGTCGGTTTCAATCATAAACTTATGCAAAGGAACCTTCCTCAGAACATCATCCCACTGCTTACTGAAAGTAATCAAACCGGTAAAAGAAATGATTAACCCCAAAGAAAAATATTTCCAAGCCAAATCCTCGTCTCCAGAAAAACAATGAATGACCCCCCAAGGACGATCAGAAGGAATAAAATCGGCGTAAACCTTACGAAAATCTTGAAGAATGGACAGTAGATCATCATGAGCCTGACGACAATGGATAATTGCCGGTAAATCAAGATTACGCGCTAATACAAGCTGTTTTAAAAAAACTTCTTGCTGACGCCTTTTGGCCTCATTTACATTTTTAGTCGGGTCGAGATGATAATAATCAAGCCCAATTTCACCAATTGCTACTACCTTCTCAAACTTAGCCAATTTTTCATAAGTATCATAGTTAAACTCTTCAGCCCGTGTCATAAAGCTATAATCTCCGTTTTCATCATTATTGGCCACTGTTTGCTCTTCTAAATGGATGGGGTGTAACCCGACAGCGGCATAAACACCATGTTGATAGTGATTAGCATAATTCAAAGCGCGATTAGAGGTTTTATACTCAGAGCCAACAAGCACCATCCAGGTGTCATTATCTAAAGAACGACGAATGACTTCATCAGCATCATCTTTAAAATCATGAAAGTTTATATGAGCGTGAGTATCAATAAACATAAAACAAAAATGATAAAAAAACGCGTTAAACGCGTTTTTATAGATTATTCCACAATATTACTTTAGAGAAGCTTCCTTCTGTTTATCCAAATCAGTAGAAGCGGCGTCGGTAATAGGTGCCGCCGGCGCCGGCGTCTCAGTCTGCGCCTGTTCAGAATGACCACAACCATCTTTTTTTATACCTAATAATTTTTTCAGCCATTCACATTTAAACATAAATTAAAAGATTAATTTATAAAATTCCTCTTATATTAAGTATAACACCACCAATTAGAAAGTCAAAACAAAACAATGCTTAAATTTTTAAATCAGCTAATAACTGACGCTGGGCTTTGCTTAAATTTTTGGGTATCAATACTTTCACTTTTACAAAATGATCGCCCTGACCGCGACCACGAAGGCGAGGCGCGCCTTTATCTTTTAAACGAAAAACAGTTTGAGGTTGAGTGCCTTCAGGAATCTTTAATTTTACCGCACCGTGGACGGTCTTCACTTCAATAGTATCACCCAAAGTAGCCTGAACCATAGAAATTTCTTCCTCAGAATAAATATCATCCCCCTCTCTCTTAAATTTTGAATGAGGCGTCACTTTGATGCGCAAAAACAAGTCACCCGCCGGCATACCCTTTTCGCCGGCATCGCCATATCCGGCTAAACGGATGCTTTCTCCATCGTTAATACCGGCCGGAATCTTAACTTTTACCTTTTCCGTTTGCTTAATTCTTCCCTTTCCTTGACATTCCGAACAAGAAGCGCCGGCTTTTTTACCTTCACCCCGACAATCAGGGCAGACAGTTTGGGTTTGAATAGCGCCTAAAATCGTCCGCTGTATCCGGCTAATCGTTCCCTTACCGCCACAAGTTGGACAATTCTCAATTTTAGCTCCAGTTGCATGACCACTGCCATGGCAAACGCGACAAGTCTTTAAATGAGGAAAACTAATTTCCGTTTCCGTACCATGAATCGCATCTAAAAAATCAACCACTAATTTCATTTCTAAATTCCTGCCCTGTTCTGGCCCCCGACGCCCGCGATTACCGCCAAAACCACCGAAGATATCGCCAAAACCACCGAAGATATCGCCAAGGTCATCTATGTTAATATTAACGCCCTCAAAACCGCCAAAACCCCGACCGCCAAAACCACTAAAACCACCGGCTTGGTCACCCTGAAAAGAAGAACCGAACTGATCATATTGCTTGCGTTTTTCTGCATTACCCAAAACCTGATACGCTTCGTTTATCTCTTTAAATTTGGCTTCATCGCCACCTTTATCAGGATGATATTGGTGGGCCTTTTTTCGAAAAGCAGCTTTAATCTCCTCCGCGCTGGCGTTCTTATCTACTCCCAAATCTTTATAATAATCTTTTGACATATTATATATCCAGACTTAATTTCTTATTCTCAAGCCAGCAAGCCTCCCCAGAAAAAGAGAGGCTTGCTGAAAAAGAATCAGAATTATTTTTTATCTTCAACTTCACCTTCCACTACATTGTCACCCTCTTTAGCGGTATTACTGGATTCGGCGGAATTGGCCGCATTGCCCTGATTAGCAGAACTTGCCCCCGGCTGATTTTGATACATGGAAACGCCAATACGCTGGGCGACAGTATTTAATTCTTCCATCGATTTCTGAATAGCCGCAAAATCTTCGCCTTCTTTCGTTTTTTTCAAAGATTCAAGCTTAGCTTCAAGCTCAGTCTTATCCTCAGCCTTCATTTTATCACCCGACTCCTTAATCATTTTTTCAATAGTAAAAATAACCGCTTCAGCCTGATTTTTAATCTCCACTTGTTCTTTCTTCTTCTTATCTTCTTCAGCGTGAGCTTCCGCTTCTTTCTTCATCTTTTCAATTTCTTCTTTGGACAAGCCGGAAGAGGCGGTAATCGTAATATTCTGCTGCTTGCCGGTGGCTTTATCAGTCGCGCTCACATTTAAGATGCCGTTGGCATCCAAATCAAATTTTACCTCAACTTGAGGTATCCCGCGGGGAGCTGAAGGAATACCATCGAGGATAAAACGTCCCAGAGATTTATTGTCAGCCGCCATCGGCCGCTCACCTTGAACAACATGAATTTCCACACTAGTCTGACCGTCGGCCGCGGTGGAAAAAATCTGCGATTTAGAAGTAGGGATAGTGGTATTGCGTTCAATTAACGGTGTAGCAACTCCACCTAAAGTTTCAATCCCCAAGGTAAGAGGGGTGACGTCAAGCAAGAGCACATCTTTAACGTCGCCCTGAAGAACACCGGCTTGAACAGCCGCGCCCATCGCCACGACTTCATCAGGATTGACGTTTAAATTTGGTTCTTTGCCAAAAAATTCCTTTACCTTTTGCTGGACTAAAGGCATACGGGTCATACCGCCGACCATAATTACTTCATTGATATCACTTAAGCTGAAACCAGAATCAGCTATCGCTTTCTTACAAGGCTCAATTGTCTTCGCCACCAAGTCGCCCACTAAAACTTCGAGTTTGGCGCGACTTAGCTTCATAACTAAATGTTTAGGCCCATTCTGATCAGTGGTAATAAAAGGCTGATTGATTTCGGTTTCCATTGCCGTAGATAATTCTATTTTAGCTTTTTCCGCCGATTCTTTAATCCGCTGCAAAGCTAAAGTATCTTTAGACAAATCAATACCCTGATCTTTTTTAAATTCAGAGATAATCCAATCAATAATAATCTTATCAAAATCTTCTCCGCCTAAATGAGTATTACCGTTTGTAGCTTTAACCTCCACTGTATCAGCAGAAATATCAAGCACAGAGACATCGAAAGTTCCGCCACCCAAATCATAGACAACAATCTTCTGCCCCTGTTTCTTATCAAAGCCGTAAGCCAAGGCGGCGGCTGTCGGTTCATTAATGATACGCTTGACGTCCAAACCAGCAATAAGCCCAGCATCTTTAGTCGCCTGGCGCTGAGAGTCATCAAAATAAGCGGGGACGGTAATGATAGCTTCAGTAATTTTCTCACCGATTTTTGCTTCCGCGTCGGCTTTAAGCTTAGACAGGATCATGGCCGAAACTTCTTGAGGAGAATAATCTTTGCCTCCCATCTTCACCTTGACACCCTCTCCCGCCTGCACAATCTTATACGGCATCGTGCTTAAATCGCGTTGGACTTCTTCATCATTGAAGTGTCGACCAATTAAACGCTTCACGGCATAAACGGTATTTTCTGGATTAATAACGGCCTGACGTTTAGCGGCGGCACCAACTAAACGCTCACCATTTTTGGAAATGGCGACAATTGAAGGAGTGGTGCGATTGCCTTCAATATTTTCTAAAATCTTAGGGACGCCACCATCCATGATCGCCATGGCGGAATTAGTCGTGCCTAAGTCAATTCCTAAAATTTTTCCCATATTTTTTAATAGTTAGATTACGAAATTATTAATTAATTTTATTTTTATCACTTTTACTCACCCGTCTCGACGCCTTTTATCAAAGGCGCCGAACACGGACAAATAAAAATTATTTCTTCTTGCTGCTTTGAATTTTAATTGTCTTCGGCTGGGCTTCCGGCGCCTTAGGAATGCTGATTTTTAAAATTCCATCCTCATTGACCGCTGTCGCCTTCTCGCCATCAACCTTAGTTGGCAGAGGAACAGAACGATAAAAAGAGCCGCGGCGAATTTCTTTGCGATAATAATTCTTTTCGTCAACTTCGCTCTGACGTTCGCTCTCGCCCTTAATGCACAAAACATCATTTTCAATTGAAATACTTACCTTTTCCGGATCAATACCGGCTAATTGCGTCTCGACGACGATATTATTTTTATCTTCATACATATCAAGCGCCGGTGTGAAGCCGAATTGATTGCTGCGTACGGCCGGCAATATTTCGCCGAACATTTTATCCATGTCTTCAAAACCGAAGCTGTCGCTTAAAAAGGGATTCCATTTTATTAAAGACATAAATTTATATCTTTTTCTCTTTAAAACCAAATAATATAATTAAATGGTAGATAAAGAGAAAAACTAAAAAATTTAATAATAATGATTAATTAACCAACAATTACTTTGGCGGCGCGGATAACACGACCATTGAGCGTATAGCCAGGCATAACTTCCTGTACCACTTTATCGCCTTTACCTTCTAAAGCCTCCATCAGATTATGATCAAATTTCTGTCCTTTAGTCTTAATCTCCTCTACGCCGCGAGCGGACAAGATTTCTTTAAACTGTTTTAAAACATATTCTACCCCCTTTACCCAAGCGCTTTCTTTTTCATTCTCCGGTAAAGCAGATAAAGACATCTTTAAGTGGTCATAGACGGGAATGATGTCATGTAAAAAATCACCGATGGCAAAGCGGACAAACTCCTCTTTTTCTTTCACGGACCGTTTCAAAAGGTTCTGATAATCAGCCAAGGCGCGTTTATACTTACCTTCAAAATCATTATCAGAGTCTGAACCTGATTGTCTGCGGATAAACGCCGCCAATAAATCGACAACGAAAGGTGCCACTGAAAATTCTTTCAAAGCCGTTTCCGGTTTAACCCAAACATATTCGGTCATCTTATCGGATAATTGAGGCTCGCCTCCGGCCAGATGGGCAAAAAAATTCAAAAAAATAAAATGCTTATCCTTTAAAAAATATGGAAGCTTGATACCGTCAGCAGCTGTAATAAATTTAATCTTATCAATCTGTAAAGAAGTCTGTTCTTCTATTTTCCGGCGTAAAGCCTCTTCCATTTTTTCCCCCCACTTAATATGTCCACCGGGGATAGACCAATTGGTCCATTGAGGATTTTTAATCAGCAAAATCTCGCCCGAGTCATTATAGATAATAGAACCGACCACCGGCTCCGGATAGCGAGGACACGCTTCTCTTACCCAAGTGAAACGGGGCTTTTCCTTGCCTTCGACCGTCACCTTGCCCAGCCACATCGCTAAAGGTCTAGCCCAAATTTTATTATCAACAAGAGAACGATAGACAGCCAAAGATTCTCCGGTTTCAGTCTGGGTAGCAATAAATAATAATTCATATTCATTGCCTTTATAGTGTCGATAAATTCCTGGTTTTAGATTTTCCATATTTATTATTTAAAATATTCATACAAATAAGAAAGAAGTGAGAGATTGCGGTTATAGTCCATACGTATTGGGCCTAAAATACCCACCAAGCCGGAAACGCCATCTTGGCGGTATTTTAAAATCACCGTACCTAAGAAAGAACCGAAAGGATTGTCTTCGCCCAAAAACACTTTCGGACCGTCCGGCAAATCATTAAAAAGATTATCAATAATTTCTTCCATCCGGTCGATTACTTGAGACACATCGTAAACAATTTCCGTCTGCTTAAATTCAGGTTGAGCAAAAAGATTAGATAGACCGGTATGATAGAGATTATTCTTATGAAAAGCCCAAAAAACAGCATTGCCAGATAACTCCGCTAAAACTTTAGCCGCCGGTTTTAAATTATCAATTGAGGATAAAGCCAATTCTAAACTGTCCTTATCACTCTGGCGCAAATCGCGCTTCTTGACGCCAGCAGTAGCTAATTCCAATAAATAGGCCTTCTCGGTCGGCACTCTTCCCGCCGAAGTATGGGGCTGATAAATATAACCCTCTTCCTCTAAATACATTAACTCATTGCGGACGGTGGCCGGAGAAATGTCTAAATGATATTTTTCCACCAAAATACCGGAGGCGACAGGTTGAGCACTTTTCACGTACTCTTTTAACAAGGTGTGTAGGATTAATTGTTGACGTTTACTTAAATCCATAAAACCTTAATTTAGATTACTAATAATATTATAAAAAAAATTAGCACTCAAGTCAATAGAGTGCTAATAATAATATTAAATTGGCTAATATTAATATAAAATTATTACTACAACCTTTTCATTAATGAATATTTTCTGGTTGAGAAAAATACCAATTAAGAATTTCCTGCGCAATCGGCACAGAAACCTCACTACCCTCTCGCCCCTCTTCAACCAAAACCGTAATCACGATTTCCGGATTTTCATAAGGAGCAAAGCCGGTAAACCAAGCGTGATTTTCTTTCGTACTCGACCACTGGGCGGTGCCGGTCTTGCCGGCGACACTTACCGGCAAAACCCTTAAACTGCGAGCACTACCGGCGGTAACCGTCTGACGCATACCCTCCCGTACTACCTGTAAATTATAGGGATCGATAAAATCGCGACGAATAATTTCCGGAGCGATATCCTTTATTTTTTGATTATTTTCAGCCAACAAGCTTTGAACCAAACTGGGACGGTAAAGAGTACCGCCATTAGCGATAGCGGCGGTAAAATTAGCCACTTGAAGCGGTGTTACCAAGATATCGCCTTGACCGATGGCAATATGATAAGTATCGCCGATATACCAAGCTTCATTTTTAGTCTCTTCTTTCCAGGAAGGTGTCGGCACAAATCCGGCAGACTCTCCATTTAAGTCGATACCAGTTTTTTCTCCAAAACCAAATAAGCGCATATATGTAACCAATCGGTCAACGCCCAAACCGACAAAATCCTGATAACCGCCCCCGATATAATAGAAAAAAGTATTGACTGATTCCGCCAAGGCTTTGCGCACATCGGTTAATCCATGACCACCAGCCTTCCAATCAGGAAAAAACCACTGACCTATATAAATACCACCGACACTAAGAAAACTGGTATTTTCAGAAATAATCTTTTCCTGTAAAGCGGCGGCGGCGACTACCGGCTTAATAGTCGAACCGGAAGGAAGCTCTCCGCTAATCGCACGATTGAAAAGCGGATGATTTTCATCATTAAGAAAAACATCATATTCTTCTTGGCTAAGACCGCGGGCAAAAAGATTATTATTATAAGCAGGTAGGCTCACCAAAGCCAAAATCTGTCCGTTGCGAGGATCCATCGCAATCACCGCCGCCCTGGACGTTTTTGTTTTTAATAACCAACTCTTGGTAACAATTTCTGCCTGGCGCTGTAAATCTAAATCTAAAGACAATTTTAGATTATAACCAGCAACAGGTTCTAATTCGCTCACCACCTTCTTACGTCTGCCGAAAGCATCAACTTCAATATTTTTATGACCGTTAATTCCTTTTAATTCTTTCTCCCAAGAATATTCCAAACCGGTCTTGCCAACATAATCAACTAAAGAGTATTGAGAGCCAAGACGGTTAAGAGCCTCAAGAGTAATCTTACCGGTATAACCTAAAATATGGGAAAGACTGGATAAATCTGAAGGAGTGCCGTCTTCCTGATCCGCGGTAAAAGGATATTCCCGCCTAATTTTAGTATCAATAATCACCCCGGGTAAAGAATCAATGGAAGCAAGAAGATGCAAGGCTTGCTCATAACCAATATTATCGGCAATAAAAACTGGCTGATAAGCCTCAAGGGAAAAAGGAGAAATGCCAGCGATAGCGTTTTTCATGAGTTGAAAAGAGGGTCCGTCAGACACTAAATCGAAGTTGGCATTTAAAGTGGGCTCCGCGGGCATATCGTCGATTATAAAGCTGATACGCCGTAGCAATTCATCTCTAGCTAGTTCATCTCTAGGCAAATCTATCGGTCTTAAAGATAGGACAAAATTAGCGGTATTGCGAACCAAGGCGCGTCTCTTTCGATCATAAATAATTCCTCTTTTCGGTTCAATATTTTCTAAGCGCAGACGATTGCCCTCAGCTAAACCAAAATAATGAGACCCTCTTATTAATTGCAGCCAAGCAGTCCGGCCAGCTAAAATAAGAATAAATAACAAAATTATTATTTTTATCGGCAGAATCTTTTTAACATCAAAAGTCCTCCCAACCACTTCCTTGTCGCGACTATCAGATAAAAATGAGTGTTCAGTCCAATCAGTATAATAGGCTGAATCTTTCAACTGGCCAAATTTAAAATTACCCTCTTTTATCACAAAAGGGTCGTTTCCCTTTCCTCGAGATGACCTAAAATCTCCCAGAAAAAAACGTTTTTTTTTCAATACCGCCATATTTTAATTCTAGCCTGATTCCTAAAAAAGGGCAAACCCGAAAAATGTTAACTGAATGTTATCGAGCAATTGATATAATAGAAAAAGCTCATTATAAAAAATAAAAATCATGAAAAAGTACCTTCCCTGGCCAAAATGTTCCGCCACAACTTGCCCCCATCAAGGAAGAAAAGGAAAATTAAAACTCTGTCTGGCAAAACCTGATAAAAAATGCCGACACAGGACCAAACTTCCTTACGGACGCTACGATTTAGAAGATATCTTCTGCGATTAATAGGAACAGACAAGTCCTCAAGCTGACAGATCTCGGCAGACTGTCAGCTTTTAATAAATTTATGGTAAAATAAATATATGCGCTTACTTATTATTGAAGATGAAAAAAATTTAGCCGAATTACTAGGCTCTCTCCTCAAGAAGGCCGGCTTTGCCGTCGATATTGCCAATGACGGCGAAAAAGGCTCATTTATGGCCCGAACTCAAGCTTATGACTTAATTATCACTGACTATGTTTTGCCTAAACTCGATGGTGGCAGTATTATTAAAGAAATTAGGGACGACGGACGCAATGTACCTATCATCATGCTTAGCGTCCGCCAAAGTATAATTGATAAAATTAATATTTTAGATATCGGGGCCGATGATTATCTAAGCAAACCCTTCTCCGGAGAAGAGCTGCTAGCCAGAATCAGGGCGCTACTAAGGAGACCGCAAACAATTAAAGAAGAAAAACTGATTTTTGCAGACTTAGAACTGGAGCCAAAATCATTTAAAGTCAGAAGAGCTAATAAAGATATACGCTTAACTAACAAGGAGTTTTCTTTACTCCAACATCTTCTTCTTAATGCCGGAAAAATAGTTTCTCGGGAATCTTTATTGGAACATGTCTGGAGTGGCGATGTCGATCCCTTTTCTAATACCGTGGAGACGCACATCCTCAGGCTAAGACGGAAAATAGACAACCATCAACCTAAGTTAATTCACAGCATTATTGGACGCGGATATAAATTGGACACATCTATCTGAAATGTTAAATAGAATTTAGACTCCGCTCGCTATAATTATAAGAGCGGGGACAAATAAAGTCCGCGGTCGAGCCGCTTTACAAAAAACGAAAATATCCTTATATGAAAAAATTTTCACACTTAACTGGTCAAAAACCGGAAAATATCGATAATCCCGGCACCCCTTGGCGCAGTTAAACCTAAGCGCCTTCCTGTCTTTTAAAGGAAGGCGCTTTTATAATTTTCGGAAAACCCCTTGCGAAGAACCGAAATTAATATCAACAAAATTTATTTTTATGAAGTTTAAAAAAATATGGGCAGCCTGGCTGAAATCAATAAAATCAACATCACCAGCAGAAAAAAAGCTAGAAAAAAGTTTAGCCATCTCAATCGTCATCATGTTTCTACTTAATCTTATCCGCTTGCATGATTTTATTATTAATCCCGATAATCAAGGACTCCCCTTAAGCGCAACGCTCGGACTATTGGCATTTTTTATTATTCTCCAAATTCTGTTTAAAAAAGGTTATAGGAATCTAAGCGCCTGGCTGCTGATTACCGCCTATACCTTGCCGACAATATTCTGTTTAAGTTATTGGGGGGCGGACTTGCCGGCCGCTTTATTAATGACGGTGCTTATAATCATGTTAGCCGGCATCTTTTTAAATACGAAAGCGGCCTTAACTATTGCTTCAATCTTTGCTGGCGCCATCATCGGCTTAAATTGGCTGCAAACAAACCAAATAATCAAAGTAAATAACGATTGGCGCCAACAACCGATGCAATTAGCCGATGCTCTATCTTATGTTATTGTTCTCGGACTCATTTTCGGACTTGCCTGGATGATCGTAAAAGAAAATAAACAAACTTTTTTGTCCTTAAAACATAAACAAGAGGAGCTTAATAAAATTAACGAAGAATTAGAAATTAAGGTCGCCGAAAGAACTAAAGCAGTGAAAATAATGCAGCGGGAAAAGCTGGAACAACTGCAGGCTTTAGCCAGTATTGGACAACTGACAAGCAGTATTTTTCACGATATTATCAATCCGCTTACCATTGTTAGCCTTAACCTCGAACAAATAGAAACGAAAGGCGACTGCGAAATTGAAAAATCAAACGTGTACGTTCAACAAGCTCTGAGCGCCACCGCCAGAATCAACGAATTAATCAATAGTGCCAACCGCTGTCTGCGCCGGCAAAACCAAGAAAAATATTTTTCCGTCAGGCAAGAAATAGAAAAAATCCAAAAAATTATGGAAGGAAAAGCGAGAGCGTCACAAACCATAATCCAACTTGAAGCGGAGGGCGACTATTATATCAAAGGAGGACCTATCCGCTTCGGACAGATATTTATGAATCTTTTATCCAATGCTATTGATGCTTGCGCGCAAAATAAGCCAACAGCCGGAATAATTAAAATCACAATTAAAAAACAAACTGATTCAAATAAACTTTTAATTTCCGTTAAAGACAACGGCATCGGCATCCCGCCCGATCATCTGCATAAAATTTTTAATATCTTTTTTACCACCAAGCCCGAAGACAGTAAAAACGTGGGTCTCGGTCTTAGCATAGTCAAAGAAATTATTGAAAATGATTTCCAAGGCGCGATCGCGGTTGATAGCCAGCTGGGGAAAGGCAGCGCTTTTACGGTTAGTCTCCCTATATGAAGAATAAAAGAAAAGAAATTTATCAACTGGCGGAAAATATAAAAAAAGACTGGCCCAAGCCTCTGGTTGGGGCGCTAGAGAAGTTTTGGCTGGAGACACTAAGAGACGACCACAAGGGATTAATATCAACACTGGTTCTTTCCATACTGCCACCGCACCCATCCACCAAACAAAAAGATGCGGCCATATATTTAGGAGCGGCTTCCTTGTACCGCTGGACCGCCGCCAATCTTCAAGACGACCTCCTCGACGATCGGACGACTAAAACAATAAACCTGCCTTTGGTTAAAGCTTGCTGGGAGAGCGCGGTAGCGCTGAGTTTAGCCGTGCCACTTGAACCAACTGGAAAAAATTTTTTATTAAAATTATCGTTAAGAGAAAATAATGCTCTTTTTTCCGAGGTAAAACAACCAAAAACAATACCGCGAGGAATATTGGCACCAAGCGGAAAATCTCTTTTTTTGTTAATTGCCCCGTTACATTTTAGTCTGTTTTTAGGTTGGAAAAAAACCGAAACCCAGGGTCTATTTCGGGCGGGGCGCTATCTGCTGGCAGCTAAACAATTGGCCGACGACCTCTACGACTACCGCGATGACTGGCAAAATGGACGCCGTAATTTTGCACATCGCGGATTAAAAAGACTGCCAGAAAAAAAAGAATTACCATCATACTACCGACGACAAGCGGAAGCGATATTACAACTATGCGGGCAATGCCGAAAGATCACAAAAACAATTTCTCCTCTATCTAAGAAAAACTGCTTTGAGCCCTTATTAAAACCTCTGGAAATTAATTGCCGCCGAGGGCTGGCCAAGATAAATCAGCTGGAATCGGTAAATCATAGGCATCCCAAAAAATAGATTCCGGCACAACTTCCGGCCATAATTGCGCCTGTCCGTAATCACTGATAATAATTGGCCACAATTCTGCCTGCCCAGAAAAATTATCGTTAAAAGTCAGACGGGCCAATAATCCCTGGCTGGTTTCCCTTGACCACATCTGATCAAAAACCAAATTGCCTAAAGAATAGAAAATCGGCTTATTCTGATATATTTCCCAAGACTGTGGCCAATGAGGGTGATGGCCGATAACGGCATCAGCGCCGGCATCAATCGCCGCCCGGGCAAAAGTTACTTGCTCTTTATTGGGAGAAGAAACATATTCCGTGCCGGCGTGCATCAAAACGATCACTAAATCGGCTTGATGGCGCCAACGCGCGATATCTTCCCGCAAATTGTCCACATCCATGGTAGAGATGCCAGGCTTTTTTTCGCCGGCAACACTATTATCATCAGGATAGGCATAGGATAAAAAGGCGACTTTCCAACCCTTACCTGTCCACAAATATCCTTGACGCGCCGCTTTTTCATTTTGACCGGCGCCAACAGCGCCTATTCCCGCCATTTGTAAAATCGACAAGGTATCATCAAGACCCCGGCCACCCATATTCATTATATGATTATTGGCTAAAGACAAAACATCCACTCCTGCCGCCTGCAAACCAATAATAGCTTTCGGGTCGGCCTTAAACATAAAAGAGCCGGAAGGAACATTATAATCGGCATCTTTTAAAAAAGGAGACTCAAGATTGAAGATGGTAATATCGGCGCTAGATGTTAATTGAGATATTTGTGCAAACGGCCACTCATAATCATCATAGGCAGCCATTTTGGCGTTAACAGTGCGCGATAGCATAACATCACCGCCGAATAATAAAACCAAAGGTGGGCGCATCGGTAATTCTGGCCATATTTTTTCCTCCTTATCTTTTTCATTCTTATCTTTTTCATTTCTTTCAGAATTGATATCAGGCCGAACCTCCAGACCGTTGCCGCTGATTTGATAAAAAAAGAGAGAACACAAAAAAACTAAGCTGCCAAGAAGCAAAAATAAAAATTTTTTATTTTTTTCCCGCCATAAAGACATAAATGCTAATAATTGTTATAATAGCAAGGTAAAATAATACTATATGAATAAATCTATGCTGACCGGACTAGGCTTCGGTCTAACCTCGGCGGTTATCACGACTCTAGGTCTGATGATTGGCCTGAACGCTTCCACTGGCTCAAAACTAGCCGTTATCGGCGGCATTTTAACCATCGCCCTTGCCGATGCTTTCTCGGATGCGCTTGGAGTTCATGTTTCCAAAGAAACTGAAAAGGGGGCAATAGCCAAAGAAGTCTTGGCCGCTACCGGCTTTACTTTCTTGTTTAAATTCATCTTTGCCCTTACCTTTGTCGTCCCGGTTATATTTTTTTCCTTGTCCACGGCCATTATCATCAGCATCGTCTGGGGACTAAGCATTCTTAGTCTTCTTAGTTATTTTTTGGCTAAAAGCCAGGGACAAAGCCGTTTAGAAAGCTTAGGCGAACATTTAGTGATAGCCATAGCCGTACTTTTACTGAGCAACGGCATCGGCTCAGTCATAGCCAAATATTTTAACTAAACAGATATAGACAGAAAAAACGTAGCCAGCTTTCTTTAAGAGCTTGTTTTTCTTAAACGACGGCGCAAAACGCTATAGGCTGGCCAATTTTTGGCGGACGTAATTAAAATGTGGCTGTTTCCGCCGCCGCCATGAGCTTCATAAATTTCATCGCCCGTTTCGGCGTCTCGCATCGCCGCCGCTTTTATCTGATTGACACGATAAGCGGGCGCAATAATTTCTAATTCATCGTCAGCCAATAAAGTATTGTGAACCTTAACTAGTAGTATAAAATGTTTTCCTTGTTTAAGACTGGAAATAACTTGACCGCAAAATTCCCAAGGAGAATCCGGAAAATTACCCTCATAATTCTGCAGATTGTCCTCTCTTGTAAACATAAAGCCTTCGGTATAGCCGCGTTGATTTAATTTTTCTGTTAATTCCGACTTTAAAAAAGACAACTCTTTTCTAAGAACCGCCTTGGCTTTGCCCGCGGCAATCAAATCTAAGGCCCGACGATAGGCGCCGACCACATTAGCTAGATAATATACGCTCTTGGCTCTGCCTTCTATTTTCAAAGCGTTAACACCGGCATGGACTATTTCCGGCAAACGTTCAAGCAAACATAAATCTTTAGAATTCAAAAAATAAGTACCATGCGTGTCTTCGCCCACAATCAGGCTTTTTTCGTGCCCGTACGGTTTAATTTCATATTCCCAGCGACAAGGCTGAGCGCAATCGCCGAGATTAGCGCTACGGCCGCTAAAATAATCAGATAAGAAGCAGCGGCCAGAATAGGAACTGCACAAAGCACCGTGCACGAAGACTTCTATTTCCGTATTTTTAAGACCAGCTTTAATAGCAGCAATTTCTTTTATTCCCAGTTCTCGCGACAAAATTAAACGCTTAAATCCCTGTTTCGCCCAGAAACGAGCAGAGGCAATATTGGTGCAATTAGCCTGCGTACTTAGACTCAAGCGTGCCCCCGGCCAAATTGCTTTAACTATTTCTAAAACGCCGGGATCGGCGATAAAGATAGCGTCCGGCTTGAGCGTCTTTAATTTTCTGACATGACTTTTTAACTTGGCCAGATGATTATTACGAGCGATAATATTTAAAGTAATGTAAACCTTCTTGCCTAAAGCGTGGGCATAGACAATCCCTTCCTTAATATCTTCCAAAGAAAAATCATTAACGCGAGTACGTAAAGAAAAATCCGGCAAACCACAATAGACCGCATCGGCACCGTGAGCTAAAGCGGTCTTTAATTTTTCTAAATTACCGGCTGGCGCCAATAGTTCCGGTTTATTTTTTATGGTCATAATTGTAAATATAGTTTTAATCAAACCCGATGTGACTAATTTCTATTTATGAATAATTTATGAATAATTAAAGTATCTTTATTGGCATGTATATTGTATTCTTTAGAGTCGACAATTTGTTTTAAATTATATAGCATTGCCTGTTTAGCTTTTTCGTTTTGAGTGCTAATTGGAGTTATACGACAGTTCCCTCCCTCTTTTAATAATCCTTTAATATTACTAATAAGATTATCAATTTCTTCTACTGACTCATTATAAAAAGGCACTGAATAAGAGGCCCAAATTTCATCAGCTAATTCTATCTTTTCGTTATTAATTTTTTCTATTAAATTTTTACTATCCGCCCTTTCGGGAATCGACCTATAAAAACCTTTTTTATTTTTTTCGATGTCCTCTTCCGATATAAATGGGTCAATATTTACAATCTGTTTAGGGTTTATTTGATTGTCCTGCAGTAAGTCATTCACTGATTTACCCCCACCTAAAAGGTATATAACTTTTCCGTCTAATTTATTCTTTAAATATTCTCTAGCTTCAGGCGAGTTAGAGTGGACATTAAAAAGACTGCCGGAATAGTAAATGTTATCTTTTTTGTAACGAGACGGAAAGAAAGATCTCTCTTGATTTGTTTCAGAAAAAAAATTAATCCTATCTTCATGTTTAGACTTTTCATTTAAATCCCAGCTCATATTTCTAGAACTGATTGAAATATCTATGTCATTTAAACATCTTTCATTTTCCTTATTATTTAATAATTCACTATTGCCTAAAGATTTCGTTGCTTCAATAAATGAAAGCCTAATAAGCTTTTCATTATCTTTATCTTGATAAACCTCATTTATTTGATCTTCTTTTTTCTTTAAAAGTTTAATTATTTTATCATTTCCGTCAGGATTATTTTTAATATTTTGTATTTCTTGTTTATCAACTAAAAATTTAGATAAGCGTCCCAAAAAATCAAAATCAGTTTCACCTTCTTTTATTGTTAAATCAAAAACTCTTTCTGATTCTTTGTCGTTATCTAAATTACCACTAATAGACTCCCTAATTTTAGCTAGCTCAAAATTTGTTTTTTCTTCATCCTTCTTTTTTAAATCAATTAACTCCTGCTCCGAAATAATAGAATCATTATTAGATACTTCTTTAGAAGAGGGGTCGCTTATCTCATTTGGTTCCAATGATTCATTCTTCAAATTATTATTTTGTTCAAAATTCATATGTATAAGTTATAAGTTATATCTTATTTTTTTCCATTAGTAAATCTGGGTAACCACAACCGGATATGATCTGACTTTCTTTAAGGTTAAGATAATTAATTAACTCTTGAAATTTTTGACCGTTAATTTTCGTCATTTTACCAACATACTCAATTTCCATAAAGTATCCAAGACCAACAACTTTATCAAGAACTAACTCGAAATTATTATTTTTATCAATAAACACTCGCCTGTGTTTTTTAACTACACAATCTAATTTAAAATCTAGCTTCTTTAAAATATTCTATTTGTTTAATATTTTATTAATCTGATCACTATTATTTACGATATTGTCTATGTCGTTAAAAAATTTAGCAACAGCGATTTTTGATATTTTTAAAAATGGCTCTAGGTTTAAATATAATTTACCATCTTTTCGTTCAACAATTTCAGTTTTATCTTCTCCAACGCTTAAACCAACATTAAGACTCATGGCAGCATTATGTGTTAATAAGCAACGATGATCTTCATAAACTAGTTTAAGCTCTTCATTGGTCAAATTTAAATTATAATATTCTTTATAATTTAATATTTTAAAATGATTTCTTGTATCTCCCCCTATTACATATGATCCGATTGAATCCGCAATAGCTAATAGCAAAACAGCAGCCGGATAACCAAAACATCCAGTTGACCCCCAAATATCTCGATCTTTTCTGTATCCAACACAGTATTCAGATACTGCTAAATACTCTGTTATTGATTCCCTGAGCAGAGATGAAATTGAATAATGAATAGCCATAAATATTGTGATTTAAATCGCTTTACTTATTCATTATATGTCAATAATTATTTTTTTTAAACAGTGAAATGGACACAGTGGAATGGATTCGGACTTTTTTAAGTCAATAAAATCCGTATGTTTACTAAAATAGTAAAAATATATCAATATTTTCGGACTACTTTGGAACTCGGAATATAGACTTACATTAAAACAAAAACAGACATCGCTGTCTGTTTCCGTTCATCTCGGCTCGCCTGGAGGGATAGTTTTCGGACTTGGGTGGCTAATAATAGATGAAATACAAGGCCTCAATCCTAAGAACTATTATAATAATATTTTTAATTATACCCTATCATACAAAAAGACCTGTAAACACAGGTCTTTTGTAGTATTTTATTTTATAACTAGATTATTTAACTTCACCCACTGGGATCTGTCTGATATTTGCGTTAGAAATTCCCAAGGCTTTACTTCTCATTAAGTTAAAGGCATCAGCTGGACGACCTAAATAATGC
>MWDX01000013.1 GCA_002070735.1 Parcubacteria group bacterium ADurb.Bin115 | reverse complement strand
TTGTATATTTTTTCCGCGACGGTCAATAAAAGTGTGTTCGATGTTTATAATATCGCGGTCGAGGCTAATAAGAACACTACCTTTGAATATGTTTTTAGTGATTTATCTTTAAGTGTCAAATCTGCTTCCGGTCAGGCGGCCGCTAATACTGAAGTCAAGCTTTACGCCCAGACGGTTAACGGCTCTACTTATACTCTGGGGGATTTATTAACTAGCGGTAAGACGGATAGTTCCGGTAATCTGCATTTAGAATATCCGGCCGGTACTTATGCTTTAGCGGTCACCGATTCCTTCAAGCGCAATAATATTTTCTGGAATGCCGTTATTAAAGACCAGCAAGCAAATAGATTTAATTTGAGCCTCAATGTTACTCGCGTTACTTTAGCTAGCGGTTTAGGGGAATTGATGCCCGCTAATACTGTTTTAAAGGTCTATTCCTTGTATGAAAGCGGCGGTTATTTCTATAAAGACAAAGAAGTCGGCAGTATTAAGTTGGCAAATAATAAGCAGGGTGAGGCGCTTTTGGCTGATGGCCCCTATTTATTATCGTATATTGACAAAAATAAAATTGAATACGGCCAGGCTTTCTGGGCGCAGAACGGTAAAATCAATAAATTAAATTTAAAAATGGAAAAAGCCCAGCAAATTGAAGCGGGGCAGAAATTTACTCTCAGTCGTCCGGCTTTGTCGGTGGCAATAAGCGCTTCAACCCCAAACTCGAGTTCTTCCGCCACCGCCTCCGGTTCTCTGGTTAAGCGTCTCGCCGGCTATATTTTATTACAGGTGGAAGATAAAGGGCAGGCTTGGTATTTGAATCCTAAGGATGCCAAGCGTTATTATTTGGCTAATGGCGCCGCTGCCTACCAAATAATGCGTCAAAGTGGCGTCGGCATCACTGACGCTGATTTAAGAAAAATTCCAATTGGCGTTGACAGTCGTTTTTCCGGCAATGATAGCGACGGCGATCTTTTGCCGGACGGGCTTGAGGTAGCTATCGGTAGTAATCCTAATAACAGCGACAGCGACGGTGACGGTTATTTAGACGGCGAAGAACTTCGTTCAGGCTATAATCCTAACGGTCCTGGTTCTTTGTCTTATGATTTAAGTTTTGCCGCTAAACAGAAGGGTAAGATCTTGTTACAGGTGCAGAAAAATGGCGAAGCTTGGTATGTCAATCCTCAAGATGGCAAGCGTTATTATCTGGGCAATGGCGATTTAGCTTTTCAGGTTATGCGTTATTTGAGTTTAGGAATCAGCAATCAGGATTTAAATCAGATTAGTATTGGACAATAATCTTATGGCTGATATAAAAAATCGATTTGACTGGCCGCCAATCGGCCAAGACAAGGTCGTCGCTTTTTTAGAAAAAAGCTTAGTTTCTGGTAAATTAGCACAAACTTATATTTTTGCTGGACCAAAAGATTTAGGCAAATCCAGCCTGGCTCTGGCTTTTGCCCGCAACTTATGGCAATCGGACCGAGGCGCCGCCGGCAGCGGTAATTTTGAAAGCTTAAACAGTGATCTTTATATTTTAGAAAAGGATGATGATAAACAAGTGATAGGCGTGGAAGCGACTAGGAATTTTATTAAGCGTCTCGGGCTCAGTTCTTTTATGAATTCCTATAAAATAGGCATTATTAAGGAGGCGGAGACTTTATCGTCTGAATCGCAAAGCGCTTTATTGAAGACACTGGAAGAGCCGCGAGCGCAAGTGGTGATTATTTTATTAACCGAAAAACTTGAGGCGCTTTTAGCCACCATTGTTTCCCGTAGCCAAGTTCTTTATTTTCAGCCGGTCAAAAGCGCCGCTGTTTACGATTACCTTCTGGCTAGTCTTGATATTAAGCGCTCAAAAGCCAAAGAGCTGGCGGCCGCCTCTTTAGGCAGACCCTTGCAGGCTTTGCGTTGGGCGGAAAATCAAGATTCGTATCAAGATTATTTTCAGCTTGTTGGCCAGCTTTTTACTTTTCTCAAGTCAGATTTAGCCTTTCGTTTGGGTTTTATTAATCAGGAAAGCGGCGGCGATAAGCTGAGTGCGGAAGAGGCCTCTCGGTGGCTGGATATCTGGGAAAGTTTATGGCGCGATGCTTTGCTGGTTTCTTTAGGCCAGGAGGAATATCTGCGTTATCCGTCTCTTTTAGATTCTTGGAAAAAAGATTTTAATCTATCAGCCGAAGTGGTTATTGACCGGCTAAGACAGACGACTAAAGCGCGACTTTATCTGCAGGGCTTGGTCAGTCCCCAAAATATTTTAGAAAGTTTAGCTATTTATTTTTAATTTTATGCGTTATCTAAAAATCTTTATCCTTCTTATAGCGGTTACTGTCTTAACTTCCGCTTGCACTCTGTCCCTCGGTCCTAATGGTATCTCCACTAGTTCTAATACCGATGGCGGCGTCTGGTTGAGCGTGGATAAGGGCAAAACTTGGAAGCAGATGGCGCTCGTGCCCACTATTACCGGCCAGCCCTATAGTTTAGGAGGCGTTGATACCAGCGTCTTGACGGCCGATCCGCAGGATAGCAACGCGGTCTATTTTGGTACTGTCGGTAAAGGTTTGTATTATACCTACAATATCAATAATGGCTGGAATGAAGTTAAAAGTTTGGGGCAGGGGACGATTAATGATGTAAAAGTTGATCCTAAATCAAAATGTACATTGTATGCGGCGATTACCAACCGTCTTTATCGCTCCAATGATTGTGGGCGCTCTTGGCAGCAGACTTATTATGACAACAACCCCGGCGTCGGCGTCACTACGATCGCGGTTGATTATTACAATAATAATAATATTTATATCGGCACTTCTCGGGGGGATATTATCAAAAGCATCGATCAGGGTTCTTCTTGGCGGACGATTCAGCGCTTAAATGAAAGTATCGCCCGTTTAATTGTTTCTCCTCAAGATAGCCGTCTTATCTTTGTGGCCACGGCCAAGAACAATATTTACAGCTTTAATTCTAATACCGTGACTGATGCCACCGATTCGGCCGCGATTGATAGGAATTTTGCCGTGGAAAACTGGACCGACCTCGGCGTAGTCCTAAAAGATTTTAACCTTGGTTCTAATTTTCGTGATATTGTTACTTGCGCTGCCGATGGTTCTTTATTTTTAGCTTCGGAAAAGGCAATTGTCCGTTCGCCTGATAAAGGCATGACCTGGGAAAACATCAAGTTGATTACTCCGGAAAAAGACGCTATCATTAACGCTATCGCTGTCAACCCTCAAAATTCAAACGAAATCTATTACGTGACTAACACCACTTTTTTCAGTTCTAGCGACGGCGGCGTTACCTGGACTACTAAGAAACTAAGTACCTCTCGCGCTGGCTGGGATTTACTAATTGATCGCAGTAACCCCAATATTATTTATTTAGGCACTAAAAAATTACAATAATCAATTTAATTTTATGAATAACTTTTTAAGCGCCAAACAGGCGGAATTCGAAGCTGTTTCTGATTTTTTTAAGCGCGATATCGCCACTTTGCGCACTGGCCGGGCTAATCCCGCCGTCTTAGACGGTCTTCAAGTTGAAGCTTACGGCGTTATGAATCCTTTAAACGCCGTGGCTAATATCGCCGTGGCCGATGCCCGCAGTATCACTGTTTCCCCTTGGGATAAAGGCGTGTCTAAAGCCGTGGAGAAAGCAATAATTGAAGCCGATCTCGGTTTCGGCGTAGTTAATGAAGGCGATAAAATTCGTTTGTCCGTACCTTCATTAACCGAAGAAAATCGGCGCGATATCGTAAAAAAATTGAATGAAAAAATGGAAAAGACCAGAATTTCTTTGCGCCAGCTCAGGGAAGAAGTGAAGACTAAGATTGAGCAGGCGGAAGCCGATAAAGAAATATCAGAAGATGAAAAATTTCGGGCGATGAAAGAATTGGATGAATTTGTGGCCAAGAAGAACGAGGAAATCAAAGAAGCGCGCGATCGCCGGGAGAAAGATATTATGGAAATTTAAGCTTTTATTATGATGACAGTTTTAATTTTTATCTTAGTTCTTTCTGTTTTAGTTTTTGTCCATGAATTTGGACATTTTTGGACAGCTCGGAAATTAGGCGTTAAGGCGGAAGAATTCGGTTTTGGTTTCCCTCCGCGTCTTTTCGGTTTTTATCGAGATCAGCAGGGCCAGCGCCGTCATTTCTGGGGAAACCGATCTTTGGATGAATTACCGCTTGAACAGAAGCCTAAAGGAACCGTTTATTCTTTAAATTGGTTGCCGATTGGCGGTTTTGTTAAGATTAAGGGGGAAAATGGCGAGGGCAAGCAGGAGCCAGACAGTTTTGCTGCCCAATCTTTAGGGAAGCGCGCTTTAATTTTGGCGGCTGGCGTTATTATGAATATCGTTCTCGCCTTTTTCTTGTTGTCTCTTGGTTATATGCTCGGCTTGCCTCAATCTTTGGATGAAGCCGGCCCTTCGGCGCGTATTACTCAAGCGCAGGTTTGGGTAATGGAAACTCTGCCGCAATCTCCGGCCGCTGATGCCGGTTTGGAAGCGGGCGACGTGATTATGGCAGTTAACGGCCAAGCGGTTTCTAGCAGCGAAAATTTACAAGCTCTAGTAGCGGAGAATAATGGAGTGGCGACCAATTTTTTAGTTAAAAGCGGGGACGAGGAAAAACAGGTGACGATCACGCCAACAGTTATTGCCAGCACCGGTAAGCCGGGAATCGGCGTATCTATTTATGCTTCCGGCAAAGTCCGTTATCCCTTCTTTATCGCTATCTGGGAGGGCCTTAAGGCTACGGGTTTGATGTTCTGGGCAATTATCGTCGCTTTTGCGACCTTGATTAGAGATTTATTTCTCGGCGCCAGTGTCAGCGGACAGGTAACCGGGCCAGTCGGCATCGCTACTTTAACCGGGCAAGTCGCCAGTCTCGGCTTCACCTATCTCTTGCAATTTATGGCGCTTTTGTCCCTTAATTTGGCCTTGATAAATATTTTGCCATTTCCCGCTCTTGATGGTGGACGCATTCTCTTTGTTGTTATAGAAAAATTCAAGGGAAAACCGGTAAAGCAGTCGGTAGAGGCGTGGATACACACCATCGGTTTCTGGCTTTTGCTTGCCTTAATTGTCGTTGTGACCTACAAAGACATTGGGCGATTATTTTAAGTTTAAAATTAAGAAGACAAAGATATGAAGATAAATTTGAAAACAACTCATTTAGAATTAACCGAAGCTATTCGCCACTATGCCCAGTCTAAGATGGATATGCTGGAAAAGTATTTGGGCAATATCCAGGTTATTAATTGTGACCTGGAACTAGAAAAATCGGTCGGCGGACAGAATAAAGGCGAGATTTTCCGGGCGGAAATAAATTTGCAGATTCCGCGGGAAATTTTGAGAGTGGAGAAGACTGAGGCCGATCTTTATAAGGCGATTGATAAGGTCAAGGATCACTTAGAAGAAATTATTATTAGTTATCGGGAGAAGCGACGTGATCAGAAACGGGGGAAATAGAAACATAATTTTGCTGGGGATAAGGAGGAAGCGGACGTCTTGACGGCGTCCGTTTTTTTATTTTTCCCTTATTTTTTTCTGGTTGCAGCCTGACACAATATATAGTATAATAAGTATTATTTATTACTCTATATATTGATATTTTTATTTATTATAATTTTTTATTTTTTTATGGATAAAATTAATGTTAGCCAGAGAAAATATAATTTTTCTGTGCAAAAAAGAGACGGAAAAATTGTAGCTTTCGATCAGGCAAAAATTACCGCCGCCATTTTTAAAGCTTTAGCCGCCGTTGGTCAGGGAAGCGCCGCTGACGCCGCCGCCTTGGCGGAAACGGTGACTCGCCAGGCCCAAATTGAAGCGGAGTCTTCCGGCGCCAGCGGTTCCTTTCGTTTGAATGTTGAGAAAATTCAGGATTGGGCGGAACAGGCCTTAAGGGAAAGTTCCTTTAAGGAAGCGGCTCAGGCTTTCATTCTCTATCGCGACAAGCGGGCGGCTCGGCGGCGCCGGGATATTTTCAAAAAGAGGACAAATCTCAAACCTTATGAGTACCCGGAATTATATGAATATGTCAGGGCTATTCGCCATTCTTATTGGATACACACCGAATTCAATTATTTAAGTGATATCCAGGATTTTAAGACCAGAGTTACTCCGGTTGAACGCCAGGCTATTCAGCGCTCAATGTTAGCGATCGCGCAGATAGAGGTGGCGGTCAAGGTGTTCTGGGGCGATATTTATAAGAAGATGCCAAAGCCGGAAATCGCCGCCGTCGGCTTTACTTTTGCCGAAAGTGAAGTGCGGCATATGGATGCCTATTCGCATCTTTTGGAAATTCTAGGATTAAATGAAGAATTTGCCCGCATCAAGACAATGCCGGTTTTAATGGAACGGGTCGAATATCTTGAATATTCCATAAGCAACGCTAAGCGTGAGGATAATAAAGATTACACTTTGGCTATTCTTTTGTTCTCTTTGTTCATCGAGCATGTTTCTTTGTTCTCCCAGTTCTTGATTATAATGTCCTTTAATAAGCATAAGAATCTGTTTAAAGGTATTTCCAATGCGGTGGAAGCGACTTCTAAGGAGGAACAAATCCACGGCATGTTCGGTCTTGAAGTCATTAATCTTATTAAATCGGAACATCCGGAATGGTTTGATGAAAGCTTTAAAGAAAAAATCATTCAAGCCGGCTACGTCGCTTTTGACTCAGAAAAAAAAGTGTTGGATTGGATTTTAGAGGCGGGTGAATTGGAATTTTTGCCGAAGACGGTCATTATTGAATTTATTAAGAATCGTTTGAATAACTCACTGGATAGTATTGGCTTGGAAAGAATTTTTCCGGTCGACGAAAAGTTATTGGAGCAGACAGAATGGTTTGATGAGGAAATCGTGACGACCAAGCACGGTGATTTCTTTGTCAAGCGTTCGATTAATTATAATAAGCGCAGCCAAAGTATTACCGGCGACGATCTCTTTTAGGCTGATGATATGTTGGTCTTCTAATTAATTATTTATAAAATACTATGCAGTGGTTAAATGAATATTCTCGCTCTTTCTTGGCAAAGGGCTATCTTAAT
The DNA here is from genome assembly GCA_002070735.1 of Parcubacteria group bacterium ADurb.Bin115. Classification (GTDB taxonomy): domain Bacteria; phylum Patescibacteriota; class Patescibacteriia; order Patescibacteriales; family UBA12465. Next base: position 6,608 of record MWDX01000013.1, on the reverse strand, counting down.
CCGGGGATAAGTGCGGAACAGCGAATTAAAGATATCGCCAAAACGGCGGAAAAGATTTTGAATAAACCCGGTTTTGCCGATAAGTTTTATGATTACATGTCGCGCGGTTATTACTCTTTAGCGTCGCCTGTTTGGTCTAATTTCGGCTTGTCCAAAGGTTTTCCTATTAGTTGTTTTTCTTCATATTTGGGCGACGACATGGGGCAGATTCTGTTTACTCAAGCTGAAGTGGGAATGATGAGTAAATATGGCGGCGGTACAGCTGGCTATTTCGGCGATTTGCGCCATCGCGGCGCGGCGATAAAAGATAATGGCCATTCTTCCGGAGCGGTCCACTTCATGCAGCTGTTTGAAACTTTGGTTAATGTGGTTAGTCAGGGTTCGGTGAGAAGGGGGCACTTCGCTCCTTATCTACCCCTGGAGCATCCCGATGCCGATGAATTTCTTAATATCGGTACCGAAGGCAATCCTATTCAGGAGATGACTTACGGTGTGACTGTGACTGATGCCTGGATGAAGGCAATGGCGGCGGGTGATGCCGACAAAAGAGCTTTGTGGGCTAAAGTTTTACAGCGACGCAGTCAGATGGGCTACCCCTATATTTTCTTTACCGATACGGTTAACAATAATACGGTCGATGTTTATAAAGATAAGGGCTTGAAAATTAAGGCCAGCAATCTTTGCTCGGAAATATTATTACCCTCAAATGAAGAATGGTCATTTGTTTGCGACTTGTCTTCTTTAAACCTGTTGTATTATGATGAATGGAAAGACACGGATGCCGTGGAAACTTTAGTATATTTTTTGGATGCAGTGATGAGTGATTTTATTAGCCGTCTGGAAGCTTTGCGTGACAGCGATGATGCGCGTAAGCGCCAATCTTTCCTTTTTATGGAAAGGGCGTATAATTTCGCGGTGGCCAATCGGGCTTTAGGCTTAGGTGTTTTAGGATGGCATTCGCTTTTGCAGAGCAAGCTGTTGCCTTGGGAGGGAAAAGAAAGTGCTCGTCTCAATGTCGCCATATTTAAGGATATTCGTGAGCAAGCGATAGCGGCTTCAAAAAAGATGGCGCTTGAATACGGCGAACCGTCTATTCTTAAAGGTTATGGTCGCCGTAATACGACTTTAATGGCCATCGCCCCTACCACTTCTTCCGCTTTTATTTTGGGGCAGGTTTCTCAAAGTATTGAGCCGATTTGGTCAAATTGTTACGTGAAGGATATTGATAAGATGAAAGTGACGATTAAGAACCAGCAGTTGGAAAAATTATTGGAAGAAAAGGGGCAAAATTCTAAAGAAGTCTGGCATAGCATCCGTGACAATGATGGCTCGGTTCAGTCTTTAAAATTCTTGTCACCCGAAGAGAAAGAAATTTTCAAGACTTTCCAAGAAATCAATCAGAAAATAGTCATCGAACAAGCGGCGGCGCGCCAAACTTATATTGATCAGGGGCAATCATTAAATTTAGCCATCAACCCCGCTGTCCCTGTTAAAGAAGTTAATGCTTTATATATGTACGCTTGGCAGCTCGGCATCAAGACTCTCTATTATCAGCATAGCGTCAATGCCGCCCAGCAGTTCGGGCGCTTGAAGGACTTGCAGAACTGCCAATCTTGCCAGGCTTGATGCTGTTAATAATAAATAAACCCGTGGCTTTAATTAATGTGACGGGGTTTTTAAACACATTATTATATATAAGTCAATATTTATTAAATACGCAAAGCAGATTATACTGAAAATAGCGCTTTGGGCGTAATTTTTGTCATTAGGGCGCTTAATATAAATATTATATGGATTTGTTAAACAAAATTTTCGGAGATCCGAATGAAAAAATTATTAAAGAATTGCGAAAAACCGTAGAAAAGATTAACGCGTTGGAGCCGTCTTTTCAGGCCTTAAGTAATGAAGAGCTATTAAATAAGAGCCTAGAATTTAAAGATAGGCTTAAAAATGGTATTAGTCTGGATGAAATTTTGCCGGAAGCTTTTGCCAATATGCGCGAAACTTCTAAAAGAATTCTCGGTCAGAGGCATTATGACGTGCAGTTAATTGGCGGTATTGTTTTGCATCGCGGCCAGATTGCGGAAATGAAAACCGGTGAAGGTAAAACTTTAGTGGCGACACTACCTTTATATCTCAACGCTTTAAGCGGCGAGGGCGTACATTTGATTACCGTTAACGATTATTTGGCGCGAGTTGGCGCCGGCTGGATGGCGCCCCTCTATCACGCTCTTGGTCTCAGTGTTAGCGTTATTGTTCATGAGGCCGCTTTCAAATATGATCCGGAATATAACGACGAGAGCCAGTATGACGAGCGTTTGCGCCATTTCCGTCCGATTTCTCGTCGCGAAGCCTATTATTGCGACATTACTTATGGCACCAATAATGAATTTGGTTTTGATTATCTGCGTGATAATATGGCCTATACTCTTAGCCAAACTGTCCAGCGCTCTTTACATTATGCCATTATTGATGAAATTGATTCGATTTTGATTGATGAGGCGCGCACCCCGCTTATTATCAGCGCCCCAGCGGAGGAGTCCACTGACAAATATGTGAAATTTGCGCAATTAGTCCAAGGTCTGACTGAGAATGAGGATTATAATATTGATGAAAAAATGAAGGCGGCGACTTTGACCGAGGCCGGTATTAATAAGATTGAAGAATGGCTGGGTGTCGGTAATATCTATGTGTCTGGCGGCGTCAAGGATGTCCATCATCTGGAGCAGGCTTTAAAGGCGATGGTTTTATTTAAACGTGATCGTGATTATGTCGTTAAGGATGGCGAGATTATCATTGTCGATGAATTTACCGGCCGTTTGATGTATGGTCGTCGTTATAGCGAAGGTCTGCACCAGGCGATTGAAGCGAAAGAGGGAGTTAAAGTCCAGAAAGAATCGCAGACGATGGCTACCATTACTTTTCAAAATCTATTTCGCATGTATAACAAGCTGTCTGGTATGACGGGCACGGCTTTAACCGAGGCGGAAGAGTTCTATAAGATATATAAACTGGAAACCGTGGTAATTCCCACCAATAAGCCCAATATTCGCAAGGACTTGAATGATTTAATCTATCGGACAGAAGAAAATAAGTTTAATGCCGTTATCCGTGAAATTAAGGCGCGTCATGAAAAGGGGCAGCCGGTGTTAATCGGTACCATCTCTATTGAAAAGAATGAGCTTTTAGCCAACATGATGGCGCGCGAGGGCTTGCATCCGCAGATGTTAAACGCCAAGAATCATCAGAAAGAAGCGGAAATAATCGCTCAGGCCGGTCGGGTCGGCGCTATCACCCTGGCTACAAATATGGCCGGTCGCGGTGTTGATATTATCTTGGGAGGCAACCCCGATACCAATGACGAAGCGGCCCTTGCTGAAGCGCAAGCAGAACAGGAAAAAGTGAAGGCGCTCGGCGGTTTGCACGTTATTGGCACGGAGCGGCATGAAGCTCGCCGTATTGATAATCAGTTGCGCGGTCGGGCTGGCCGTCAGGGCGATCCCGGTTCTTCCCAGTTCTATGTTTCTACGGAAGATGATTTGATGCGTATTTTTGGCGGCGACCGGATGAAGGCGATGATGAAAACTTTAAAATTACCGCCGGATGTGCCGATTGAAAACAGGATGATTTCCAAATCATTGGAATCGGCTCAGAAGAAGGTTGAGGGTAATAATTTTGATTTGCGCAAACACTTGGTTGAATATGACGATGTCATCAATAAGCACCGCGAGGCGATTTACCGTCGCCGCCGGGAAATCTTGGAGGCTTCAGAAATGGAAGTGAAAGAAGGCGAGAATACCCCTTTAATCAAATTAAACGCGCTTATAAACGAACAAGTTAAGGAGGAAATCACTAAAGTTATTGTTTTTCATACGTCCGGCGATAAGAGCGGCGATTGGAATTTTAAAGAAATAGTGGAGACTTTACGGACGATGCTTAATGTTTCTGAGCAAGAAGATAAGCTTAAAGAATTAGCCGGCGACGGCGGCGAGGCTGGGCGCCAAAAGGTCTTGGATTATGTCCAGGAATTGGCGGCCGCTACCTATGAGCGTTTAGTATCCGATTTTACCCAGGCGGGAATTGATTTTGTGGAAGTGGCTAAAGGCCTGCTTTTGCGCTCAATTGATCAGATGTGGATTGATCATTTAGAAACAATGGATTATATGCGCCGGGGCATCGGTTTGCGCGGCTACGGCCAGCGTGATCCCCTGGTGGAATACAAGAAAGAAGCCTATCGCCTCTATCATGAATTGCTAGACCTTATCCGTCAGCAATTAGTTTATTCCATTTATCGTACCGGCGATATTCTGAAGATGGCGCCTTCGGCTTTAATACGGTTAAGCGGCAGTGAGCAACCGAAGAATTTGAAATTGGAAGGAGCGGCTAAAGAAATGGAAAAATTGAGCGCCAAACGTGATAATTTTGATTTGGTAAGAGATAAGGTAAAAGACGAATTTGGGAAGACCGTTGGTCGCAATGACCCCTGTCCTTGCGGTAGCGGCAAGAAGTATAAGAAGTGTCATGGGAGGTAGGAACTGACAAAAAAGCCGTTTCCGTCCAATTATAGGACAGAAAATAGGAGCAAACCCAGTCGAGAAGATTGGGTTTTTGTATGCTAAAAAACAAAGAGAAAAAAGAGCGACAGAAAGCAACGCTTGATTAATCATTTATTATCGTATATAATTGGATATAGTTAACCTATATCCAATTTATGACCAATAACAGATTAAGCAAGAGGATTAAATTGACCCAAAATATCCTCGCCAAGATTGCCAAGATCGATCAATTTCAAGGACTTTGGCAGGGAAGTCTGAGACTAAGCCCACAAATACTCGGACGTCTTAAAACATGGGTCATTATCACTTCAACGGGTGCAAGCACTCGTATCGAGGGGGTAAAAATGACGGACGAGGAGATCGCCCGCTTTCTGCGTGGATGGAAAGGGAAACGACCTAAGAGCAGGGATGAACAGGAAGTCGCTGGCTATGCCGATTTAATCGGACGTATCTTTGATAACTGGAAAACAATAAAACTCACAGAGGGTTGGATACTTCAACTTCACGGCATCCTCCTTCAGTTTTCAGAAAAAGACCAAACGCATAAAGGAAAATATAAGGACTCCCCCAATACTGTAGTGATGACAAATAGACAAGGAGAACCGGTCGTGCTTTTTGACCCGACTCCTCCTTATCTCGTTAAAGCGGAAATGCAGGAAGCGATCGCCTGGACGAATGAACAATTGGAGAAGAAAGAAATTCATCCGCTTCTGATCATCGCCAACTTTATCTTTGAATTTCTGGCCATACACCCCTTCAAAGACGGCAATGGAAGAATCAGTCGAGCACTCACAAATCTCCTGCTTCTTAAGGCAGGCTACAGTTACACTCCTTACGTTTCCCTTGACGAGATCATTGAACAAACGAAAGCCGAATACTACCTTGCCCTGAGAGCTACTCAAAAGAATCATAAAACCAAACACGAGGATATTACGCCGTGGGTGGAATACCTACTTAGTTCTCTACTGGAGCAATCCGAGAAAGCTCGTAAACTGATGGAATCCGAGCAGCCAGAAAAACTTCTCTCGGAAAAGCAAACTCAAATTTATCAACTTTTCGAAAAGAACGACGAACTTAGCGTGTCCGAAATTGACAAACTCCTAAAAGGTAAAATACCTCAGGCCACAATCAAACAGGCCTTATCGCGGCTGGTGACTTGGAAATTACTCGAAAGGATTGGACAAGCACGCAGCACGAGATACAAAAAACCGAATCACTAAAGCTATCAGCATGAAGACTCCCATCTTTTAGCTGGAAATTTCCGGAGAAGAAAAAAATAATCAATAAATATATTAACTTATTTTTAAGCAAGTTTATGTCTAATGAGCAAAATCAAAATAAAACAGTTACCCCCAATTTTTCGGAAGCAGAGCGGTCAATTTTGTCCTTCTGGCAAGATGGCGGCATTTTTGATAAATCCCTAGTTAAAGATTCGCCGAAAGGTGATTATGTCTTTTATGACGGACCGCCTTTCGCTACGGGTACGCCGCATTATGGACATGTTGTGGCCAGTGTGATGAAAGACGTTGTTCCTCGCTATCAGACTATGCGTGGCTATCACGTTGAGCGCAAGTGGGGCTGGGACTGCCACGGTTTGCCGATTGAAAATATTGTTGAGAAAGAATTGGGCACAAAGAATAAGAAAGATATTGAAGAATTGGGAGTCGGCAAGTTCAATGATATGTGTCGCGCTAAGGTGATGACATATGCCAAAGAATGGGAGAGAGTGATCAGCCGTCTCGGCCGCTGGGTGGACTTTGACAATGCTTATAAGACCATGGATTTGAATTATATGGAAAGTGTTTGGTGGACCTTTAAGCAGTTATGGGACAAAGGATTGATTTATAAAGATTATCGCTCCATGTACATCTGTCCGCGCTGTGAAACGACCTTATCTCAGTCGGAAGTAACAGAAGGATATAAAGATATTAAGGATTTATCGGCTATCGCCAAGTTTGAATTAGTCGATGAACCCGGTACTTTCGTACTTGCTTGGACCACCACTCCTTGGACCTTGATAGGTAATGTTGCTTTGGCGGTAGGGAAGGAGAT